>JAJZOM010000232.1 GCA_021811505.1 Thermoplasmata archaeon
GCAAAATACATGGTTTCCATAGATAAATCCGGATGCATAAGTGATGCAATCTGCACGGCCATATGCAGCAACTGGTATATGAGCGCCGATGGAAAAGCTAACTACAGGAAAGAAATAATCGACGAGTCGGAATATGAAGAAAATCATGAGGCAGAGATATCATGCCCCACTTCAGTAATTAAAGTCCGGCCTGTTGCCGACTGAACTCAATCAGCTTTTTATTTTCCAGGATGGGAACGGAAAGAAGATCGTTTACTGATATTCTTATCTGTTTCGCACTGTCACGATCCCTCACAGTGACCGATTTATCAGCGATACCATCGTGGTCGAAAGTTATACAGTATGGCGTACCGATCTCGTCCTGCCTCGCATATCTTTTACCTATTGAACCTGACTGATCATAAGTTACATAAGGATCTATCCTGCGGATTTGTTCAAAGAACTCCTTTGCCATTGTGTCGAGTCCATCTTTGTTCAGATGAGGAAAGACCGCGGCATGATAAGGCGCAATATCTCTAGGCAGTTTCAGTACCTTGAAACCTTTCTCATTTATCGTGAAGGAGTGCATCAGGACGGAAAGAAACATGCGATCGATGCCGTATGATGGTTCTATTATGGATGGAATAACTTCCCTGTCGTCTATCCTGACGGACATGGATTCGCCAGAAGCGTTTTGATGGTTTCTCAGATCATTCCTGTCCGCTATGCCCACAATTTCGACCCAGTCACCGTCCAGCATTGCCTCTGCGTCCCAGGAATCGAAGGAATAGTGTGCAAGTTCATCAGTGTGCTGTTGCCTGAACCTCAATTTTTCCGGGGCTACGCCTATTCTGGTAAGTATCTCAAAGGTCTTGTGTACAAAATAGGCAATTGCATTACTGCTCATTACGTGTTTTCCAAGAGCAGCATGAATATTCATTTTAATTTCCGGTCCAGACCTCGGAACGAGAGTAATTTCCTGTTCGTCCTTAAATTCCTTCCAGTACTTCTTCTCCGGATCGACGAACACCTCAACCTCTCCCTGTGTAAATTCCTTTAACCTGATGAGGCTCTGTCTTGGCGATATCTCATTCCTGAACCCTTTTCCCAGCTGTGCAACAGCCATGGGAAGCCTGTTCCTGTAGAAGTTGTTAAGAAGCTTGAAGTTAACAAAAATGCCCTGTGCAGTTTCAGGTCTCAGGAAGAGATCGCCTGAACTGGACTGCCCTGGCATTCTGAACATGAGCTTGAAGTCATAAGCTTCGGTTATCCTCTTGCCGCAAACGACGCATTTTATATTGTGATCATTTAGGAATCTTCTGGCTTCGTCGATTGTGGTCAGTGTTTCATGGAAGCCGCCTGCCTTCAACACAGTCTCAAGTTTCTGCCTGTTGTGGCAGCTCGCACATTCAGTGGCAAGATCCGAGAATTTCTCAAGATGTCCGGATGCCCTGAAAACTGCAGTTGGAACAATCACCGGGGAATCTATTAAAATAGTGTCGTCTGAGAGATAAGCCTCTTTCCAGATCTTCACTATGTTATCCTTAAGGATAACACCAAGAGGACCATAATCGTAAAAACCCGATTCTCCGTGATATATTGAGAATGAGGGCCAGAAGAATCCCCTTCTCTTGGCTAGTTCGATAACCTGTTCATAAACGTTCATAGAAACACGCTGAGAATCTGTATATCGTACAGCATTCCGGCCAGGTGGCCGACGCCCTGTAATATCGGCAGCTGATTGTAGTTTCCTGTCTCCATCTTCTTCACAGCAGTCTCAAGTGTATCGATAGTATTGGTATTGACGGGATGTACTATCATTGCCTCCCTGACAGGGATGTCTGGAAGATGAAGATTGCTCTTTTCAATGAGGTATGTCACAACGTTTCTGATGCCGTCCCATGACCATGGGTCCTCATCATCTGCCATGCCAACCTCTGAAAATTCAAAGTTGGATTTCTTGTCCACCTTGTCAAAAATGTCCCTGTCGGTTATCAGTCCCATCAAATCCCCTTCGGTGTTGATGACTGGACATGCGTAGACCTTTGAGAGCCTCATTATGAAAGATACAACATTCAATGGTGTGTTTTCCCATACAGGTACGGCGATGGTATTGAGTATCTCTTTGACTTTTCTGTTCCCATATCTTTCCCTGACCTCGGGAAGGAAGTTCTGTGGCGTCAGGATGCCTACTATCTTTTCCTGGCTATCCACCACGATGATGTGACGTCTGTTCTGGGAAATCATTTCTCTCGCAGCTTCCTCTATGCTGCTTTCGGGTGTTACTGGCCTTGCTTTCCTCATGGCCATAGCAGTCTGGGTCTCATTCGGGTTCTCGAATATGTCTCTCCTGCTGATGATTCCAGCATACTTTCCGGAATTGTCAGAAAGCGGTAACCCCGTTATTTTGTTTTTTATCAGGATTTTTATGATTTCTCCGACAGTGCTGGGGACCTTGTAACTGATGGGGTCCTTAGTCATTATATCCGCAACGGTTTTAGACATATCAAGAGAATAACGGTGTTCTATATTAAATAATATTGAATTTGATCTACACACACAGAATGTTAAGTGTGCATGGTGAAAGCACGTAGCGTACTTTTATGCCTTTGTAACAGAATTTCACGATCCCGTTGCAAAGAAGTTTCAGTCATTTATTGGGGAGAGGGGTTGACCCCCCCATCTTTTGATTGAATACTCCTGTCAATAAAACGGAAGAGCAAAAGCAATTGCAGCTATGACAAGAATCAGACCCAGGGTGATAAAAGAGGCAATGTGTGTTCTTTTTCTGATGATCTTCACCTGATCAAGTTTATCCTCGGCAACAAGTCGCATGATCAATTTGCCATGATAAAGGTTATTTGCATACATAAGCGCCAGCATAATCACCACCAGAATGCTTTTTGCCAATAGCAACTGTCCGCCAGGAGTAGTTGTCAGATCTGAAAAATTTGGGACATATTTTAATCCCAGGTACACCCCTGTTATGATTAATATTATTACAGAAAGGTCTGTTAATCTCCCGAATAGCCTGCCGATCATTCCGACTATTCTTGTCCTTTCTTTCTCATCGCCGGTAATCTTATAGGAAACAGGCCAGACTACTATCCAGATAAAAAATGAACCCCCTATGAAAAATACAGCAGTAAGGGCATGAATCCACAGTACGATGAGGAAAAGCCAACTCATAGCCAAATATAAGAAAGGTGGGATTTAATTTTTCGGTATAATGACGTTTTCAGAAAATAGTTAATTATTCTCCATTTTCCATAACAGCACCGAAATCATGAAGTAAACTTATGCCTACCATGATATGCCATTGAGAAAGACTCCATACACTGAATTCTGGGAAGTCTATGCCATAATTACAAAGAACGGGTAGCATAATATAAAATGAAGCGTATGAAATGATTTTTATCCACAATTCCGCAAATAGAAAAGAGTATATATCAATTTGAAAATTTGTTATCTGGTTTTATACATGGTAACACTAAAATGGTTGGGACACGCGGCATGGCTGGTAAGCTTCAGTAAGACGAAAATAATTATTGATCCTTTTTTGACCCATAACCCGAAGGCAGCGATGAAGGAATCCGAAATAAATGGCGTTCAGTACATACTTGTAACTCACACTCATTCTGATCATCTCGGAGATGCATATTCTATATCAAAGCGAACCGGAGCAAAAATTGTTGGAATGTTCGAGCTGTCAATGGAAGCTGGAAATGCAGGATTGAAAGAAGATCACTTCATCGGAATGAACAAGGGGAGCCAGACAAAACTGGGAGACCTTGACATAGGACTGACTGAGGCCGTGCACAGTGGGAACGAAAGTGGTGTCATTGTTACAGGAGATGGAAAGACAATCTATCATGCCGGTGACACAGCACTATTCGGAGACATGAAACTCATAGGGGAACTTTACAAACCTGACGTCGCGCTCCTGCCAATCGGTGGATTCTACACAATGGGACCGAAGGAAGCTGCTGTTGCAGCCAGGATGATTGGTGCAAAATACACGATCCCGATGCACTTCAGTACTTTCCCACCCATAGAACAGGATCCGGAAAACTTCAGAAAGATGGTTACAGCAGGTTCAAACGTCAAGGTGCTTAAGCCCGGCGAAGAATTCGTGATCCCATAGAAACGGAGAAAGACAGGTAATCACACCGATTTCTTCTCCGACATCATCTCCACCCTGTTGTCCGGAAACTCCTGCTTCATAGATCATTTGTCCATTCATTCAGGTGGTCTTTCATTATCTTATCCAACTCTTTTTTTGGATCTTATCAGGCTTCAATTCTCCAATGCCCGCTGGTATTGAATTTCTCACGTTTCCTCCCTTATTAGAAATTCCGCAATTAATCTCCTACCTGAAGATCGTAGTATTCCTGGTCAAACGCTCGCAATCCCTGGGATCGACAAATCAATGAGTTACGCCAAGAGAGATTTAATATTAATCTGTCTTAATCCCGTCCTGATGATTGGAGCGATTCTCGCAGGCGGATATGGAAAACGTTTGAAACCAATTACAGACGAAATTCCAAAGGCTCTTGTACAGATTAGGGAAAACTATACAATTATGGACAGGCAGATATTCGATTTTGCGAATATGGGCGTAAAAGACATTTACATTCTCTCTGGATACCTAGGGGAAAAGATAGAAGAGAGATACGGTGATGAACACAGCGGAATGAGATTCCATTATCTCAGGGAACAGAAACCGCTGGGAACGCTTTTCTCTTTGAGAAATCTTCTCAATGAGAAGGCAGACGACGACATAATACTCAGGAATGGCGACACTGTTACTGATCTCAACTTCAACAGATTCATAAAATTCGCACAGCAATCCAGTTACGGGATAGTGATGTTTGTCACCAGGATGAAGAGCCCGTTCGGAATAGTGGATATGCTCGGCGATCAGATCACACAGTTCAAAGAAAAACCGTTCCTCAACTACTTCATCAACGCCGGAATTTACTACCTGAAAAAGGAAACGTTCAATTTATTCTTTGAGGAATACATCGACAAGGAAATTGAGACCACAATTTTCCCCAAACTTGCCAACCAGAAACTTGCCGGAGCCTACACCGAGGAAACCATGTGGCTAGGGATAGACAGTGAGAAAGACCTCGAGCAGATCAGGCGAGAGTATTCCAACAGGACAGACTACGTCTGGGGTTACAAGAAGGCACTTTATTGGGAAAATGGCAAAGGAATAGATGAGTACTTTGTCAAGGGAGATGAAAAGTTTCCCATGGAACTTGGAGAAAGCGGCATAATCAGGATAATGAACGGAAGTGGCGTTTACAGCGATGGAGGAATGCATAAATTCTCGTCCCACGACGTGATCCATCTTAGTGGAAAGATCTCCATGGAACCCCTCGAGAATACGAGGTTTGAAGTTATATCGATTTGATTACGAATTTGGCAATTTAATTTACAAAGCAGGGGGAATAATGGTTTAAAAATCCGTATTTTCCTCATATTTCCGGATATTCGAATTTCGAAATAGCATCAGATATCGAATACGAAAGCTTAATATCCAAAAGGCAATGAATAGCAGGTTCTAATGGCCGTAATGACTAGGGGAGTTCTGATCAAGGCTCTCGAGAAGACTTATGGACGGAAAGGCATGGACAAAGGAGACGTTGAGGAGTTATCCGATTTCGTACTCTCATTCTTCGGCTACGATGACTACGTACTTGACAACGTTCTTTCCGCGCCCGAAAGGGATGTATTTTATAATCTTGAAGAGTACGGATTTCTGGAAACACACAGGGAAGAGGTAAACATCATAAAGGGCAGATCGTGGCGAATCAACCAGTGGGTGTTCAAGAAGGATAATATCCGCAAGGTGGCAGAAACAGAGGAAGAAGAGGAGCCTGAGATCAATATATATGATGAAATATTCAAGGAACTCGAGAGTTAGGCTGCTAATTACCAATTTTTTTGACTGAATTTAATGCGATCTACAGAAGCAGGTAGATATCTTGTAGTATTGAATTATTCACTGCGACGTTCATAAGGAAGATAAAGACAAAATCGGGAACCTATCTTGCCGAAGTACAGCAAGGAGGAACTATTCAAGTGGTATGAATTGTTTCTTTTTCGTCGGAACTGAAATAAATCATGGATTAGTGTTCAAAAAACCTAAAAAGTTAGTTAATTAACGCTTTTTTTCTTAGAGAACCTTTATTTCTTTGGTAAATTTGTTAAAGGATACGCATTTCCCGTTCCTGAATGTCACGGTATCCTCTATTCTAACGCCGCCTTTTCCAGAAAGATATATCCCAGGCTCTATTGTAAAAACAGATTCCCCCAGAACCTTTTCCCTGTTGCCCGGTACCAGGTACGGCTCCTCATGCACAGAGATCCCGAGGCCATGTCCTACTCTGTGTATAAATCTCTCTCCGTAACCTTCCTTGGTTATTACAGATCTGGCTATTCCGTCAGCATCGCTATACAAACTCTCTGCATTGAGATCAGAAATCGTCGTTTCCTGTGCATTTCGTGTTATTTCGTATATTTTCAGCATTTCATCGGACGGCTCTCCAAGAAATAACGTCCTTGTGGTATCCGAGGCATATCCTTGGAATCTACCTCCGAAATCTATCACTATGGGTTCTCCGTTGTTTAGTGGCTTCTTTCCAGGAATGTGGTGTGGTATTGCACTGTTCGAACCGAATGCAACAACAGATGGAAAAGCTTCCGCATCAAGACCAGTGGATCTCATGTTATCACCAAGGATTCCAGCAAGTTCTTTTTCAGTGATTCCCAGCGTTATGGCGTTAAGAGTTTCTTTCAGGGCTCTTTCCGATTTGAGAATGGCAGTGGAAATGGCATTCAGTTCTTCCACATCCTTCACCTTTCTCAACTTTGAAAACATTTCATCCGCCAGAAACTCTCCGAATTTTTGCCCGGAAAACAATTTTGAATAATGGAAATATGGGAGGAGACCATCCACGGCTATGCTTTTAACTTTCCAGGCATCAAGCATTTCGTTTGCTATGCGGTACGGGTCTTCTCCGTCTTTCCAGCCTCTTACTTCATCAATCAGGGAATTCTCTTCAATCTGCTCTTTCATCAATAGTGGACTCAAAATTGAGGTCGTTTCACGAGTTACAATGAGGATCGCGAGTCTCTCTGCGCTCTCTGTCTCGAATCCCGTAAAATAGAAAAAGTTCGGTCCGGGTGGTATCAAGAATGCGTCGATGCCATTCTCTTCCATAAGGTTTCTAAGTTTTTCAATCCTTTTTTTCTGATATCCAAAACTATCCGTCATAAATTATTGCTCCGAAGTTATCATGCGCTGAATCTCTTCTGCGAATATCTGTATAATCTCATCCAGACGAAGTAAGTGATTAATACGATGATGAAAACCATGAACAGGTCGATAGCATCGACAAAGATCAGGTTACCTGTGGCAATTCCCTTGTCGATTAGCAGCATCAGGCCATTGTTCACCGAATAAGTCCTTCCGCCGACTCTTGTATATTCACCTACCATTAGCCCTCCCCAGTAGCTTCCAAAAGCCGCCATTGAGCCTGTTATGAGGCCCGGTATGATGCCGGGGAAAGTGAGATATTTCGTTTTTCTCCATCCCTTGATCCCATATGTCTGCGTAACTACTTCGAGTTCCCTTGGAACAGATACAGCGGCTCCGTATACATTGAAGAAGATGTATGCGGCTGCAGAAAGGAATGTCACAAGCAAAACGTCAAATTCATAAGCCAATCCGGAGCCGATGAAAACGGCAAGATTCGGTGTCAGAAATTCCACTATGACGGGAAAAAGGATGGGAGCAGGGATTGAGTAGATTATCTGGAATATCCCGGTCCCGAATCTCCCTGATCGGCCTCTCCTGCCGAAGTACATTGCGATAGGAACCATGGCGATGAAGCTGAACAGGAAGACTATAAGGATCCTCAGTAGATCAAAACCCGTAGCAACTGCAAGCTGAAAAAGAGTGCCAGTGTTCGTCAGATATTCAAGAAATGCCACAGTAAATCCGGTGTCGGCAGCAACGACTACTGCAATACCCGTAAGAGACAACAGAATAACTCCCGCTAATAAGTTCAGCTGCTTTTCTGAAATCCTAATACGTCTCCTCGGTTTTTCCACGGAATTCCTATCGGAACCGTTTAGGGTCAGATAAAGTGCTCCGACTCTGGAAGACAGAACATGAGTGATTCGGCTTCCGATTGCAGATACAAAAACATTGGTCTCCCTTTTCTTTCTTCCTTCTTCAGTGGAAGTTGTATCAAATGCAAACTCATGCGCCCTAAGTATAAGCGGATTTATTATAAAGTAATAGTTGAGGGCGATCGCAATCATGAGGAAGAAGATAAGCACGCCAATCATGAAAAAAGAAGAAGTTGCTGCAAACTGCACCGCAAGCGATCCTACCCCGAATACTGTGTAATTCTCAGATCCTATGGATATAACCTCGCTGAGTGTTATGTAAAAAAGTCCGCTGGAGAACGAGGGCATAATGTTTGAAATTATGTGGGGATACGCCGCCGGCATGTATAGATTGCGAATTTTTGAAATCAGACCGAGATCGTATGCCTCGGAGAGTTGGAAATATTCCTCGGGAATGTGCGTTGTTGCCTCATAAACTCCAAGAATAATATTCCAGAGGAGTGCAGTGATGATAAGGAAATCAGAGGCAAGCTCCACACCCATAAATCCTCCGATTCTCTCTATGAAAAAAACAAGTATTATCGGGAAGAATGAAATCACAGGCACGGCCTCAAGAATATCAGTTATGGGAATTATTATGGCGCCGGCAGACTTCACTCTCGCGGCAAAAACGCCGAGAACAAGGGCAATGCCTATGGACAGAAGCAT
>JAJZOM010000266.1 GCA_021811505.1 Thermoplasmata archaeon
TGGCGGTCACCCCGGGTGACCGCCATGGACTTCATTTTTTCCGCTGATGCGGGGTACAGATTGTATCTGTCATAAATGATCCGTGATCCGGTTTCTGCTGCTGCCTCGATCATGCCCCTTATATCGCCCGTTGTGTCATTGAATCCCCTTATGATTGGACCAAAAAATATCCATGTTTCTATTCCCTTCTCCCTTAGCCTCCGGATAGCTTCCACCCTCGATGCAGGAGAAGGCGTTTCGGGTTCCAGCATTCGGGCTTTCCTGTTGTCAGTGGTAGTGATTGTGAACCCCACGTCGATACTGTTCCTGTGTTTTTCCAGGATGTCTGTATCCCTCATCACCAGGGGAGATTTGGTCTGTATCGTAACACTGAACCCATTATCTGCAAGCATTGCTATGCTTTCCCGGGTCAATTTAAACCTGCCCTCCACCGGCTGGTAGGGATCGGTTATCGTCGAGACTCCGACGATACCTTTCCTTTTCCTCTTGACCTCGCTTCTCAGAATATCAAGAATGTTTACTTTGACAACAACATATTTACCCCAGTCAGCGCTCGGCCTAATCTTAGTGAAGTCCATTGCGTAACAGTAAATGCATGAATGGAGGCATCCGAGGTATGGATTCAATGAGTAATCAAGTTCCCTCAACCCTGATTTTCCAAGGGCAGACTTCACTTCGATCTCCTGAACCTCTATTTCCCTCATTTTACATGAACCTGTCAAGGCCCCTCGACATCTCTATGGGCCATATCATGGACTTTTCTATCCATCTTTCCGGTGGTACCCTTAAGGATTCCTTCATTCTCTCCATGGCGGCAGCAAATGTCGGAAACCTTTCAGGTTTTCCCCTGAACATCTCTCTTAGGTTTTCCCTGACGTACCATACCCCCACAGGAATGTTGAACCCCGGATATATCTCCCTCCAGAGCATTGCTGATCCCTGTCTTCTTTCCCGCTCCAGCATCTCCAGTACTGCCAGTCTCGAAGAATAATAGCAACCTCCTATGTCGGGGTAGTCTGTCCTACCTCTGTTTCCCTCGTAATCAATCTGGGTTTCCGTAACGTTCGAGAAATAGTTCCACGTTGTGTCAGGGAACCAGGCTTCACCCCATTCAAAAAGCCATTGCCTGGGAGAAATGATCGCTGTAAAGAGGTTCCCGCTGACTTTTCTTGTGTAAAGCCAGAATTCATTAACCAGCGGCATCCTCTTTACCCCGACAAGAATCTGGTCTGAAAGATTCTTGTCTGCCGCTGTGATGGACCATCTTGTTGGCACCATTTTCCTGTCTTTTTCCTTGCCAAGTGCACCAAGGCTCAGTATTCTGGCTATTCTCGACACATCAACGCCTGAACCGTAGAGGACTTTCATGGCCTCGTTGCTCCTTAGATCTGTGTCTCCATATACCCTCTCCACCACATTGTCAAGTTTAGCGTTTCCGATCCTGATCTTGCTCAGGGGAGCAGAGGGCCCCATTGGCGGAGAATATTCCGAGAGAACGACATCCTTTCCGTCGAATGAACGATCCATCACCATCTCAACCTCCGTGGGTTTAGCGGATAGCCCGACCAGCTGAATGCTTTGGAGAAAATCGTCCGGATTGGATGCAGTTTTCACCGAGATATTCCTCCCTCCCCTCATTATGGACAGCCTCATTGAAAGGAATTCCTCCAGATCCATGTTCAGCCACAAAGCAGGATTTTCATATATAGAAGTGTCTCCGTGGACAGGTGGTGTGGAAGGATATATAGTTACTTTCGGATAACCGAACCTGCCAATGAATACACTGGGCGGTGAAGAACCGTTAAGCTCTCTTCCCTTGATTGCATCGAATTTAGGTCTTATCAGGTTTCCTATGGAAACAGGGCAGTAGCTAAGCCCGCACAGCATTTTAGCCCCCCTGCACTTCACACACAGCGTTGGGGGAATTTTCATTGTTGTTCTGAATTCCATAATTTCTTATCTATCACATTACGGGTATATGAAAATTGCCTTAATCTCAAAGAAGTCCTTTAATTCCGGATATTTCCTCAAATGATCTTATCAGGAATGGATAGTCGGCTGGCTTTAGATCGTTTTCTTTTGCAGCATTCCTCAATGCCTTGGACCACCGGTCCAGGTCTTCCTCGAACTCCCGTATGCAGCGTTTCATCTCGTCATCGTCCGGCACGGTTGTACGATTCGCTCCGCTCTTTGCCGAATAGAATATGAATTTTGCCTCATCTGCCTTCAGAAAATAGTATCTCTCCGTGCCGATCATCACTTCCACAAATTCATTCTCTCTGAACATTATCACCTCATCTGCGACAGCAAGTGAGACCTCTCTCGCTCCCTCGCCGTCCCTCAAGTAACTTTCCGGAAATTTCCTGTTTCCCAGGGATGTCCATATTTCCATTGCTATTTTTTCCGGTGATTTGATCATTTTGCATACATGCTATGCAAGGCCATTTTTATACCTATCGCTCCACTTTCACCGCTCACTGATATTCATGATTCTATGCTTCCGAAAGCATCCTCACGGTCTCTTTCCTCTACCATATGATTATTATTTCCAGCCATTAGGGATAAGATATTATTACTGCTGCAAATACTCTATTTCAATGATAGGCGCTATACTTGCCGGGGGGTTTGGCAAGAGGCTCAGGCCTTTGACAGACAAGATACCCAAAGCATTGATAGAGATAAGCAAAAATTACACCATAATGGACAGGCAACTGCTGGACTTTCAGAGAGCGGGTATAAATGTGGTATATGTTCTAACCAGCTACCTGGGCAGCGTCATCGAGGAGAGATATGGAAAAGAGTGGAACGGAATTAAACTTGTGTATCTGCCTGAAGAAAAGCCACTTGGTAAACTGTTCTCCTTGAGAAATCTCATAGGCGTCGCAGGTGACAGTGACGTAATCATGAGAAACGGGGATACCGTTTCTGATATAGACATAAATGAGTTCATCAAGTTCTCTGAGACCTCCAACTATTCCCTTGTAATTCAAGCCACGAGAATGAGGAGCCCTTATGGTATTATCGAAACAAGCGGTAACCGCATTACCGGCTTCAGGGAGAAGCCTCTGCTTGAAACACTCATAAATTCTGGATTATACTACATTAAGAAAGATGTGTACCCTTACTTTTTGAAGGAGTATGAGGAAAAGGAAATTGAAACAACCGTTTTCCCCCTTCTGGCCGAGAAAGGGCTTGCCGGGATCTTCCATGACGATTCTTTCTGGATAGGAATTGACAGTGACAAGGACCTGGAGACTGCCAGAAATTATTACGAGGGGAGGGTTGATATGCTTTGGGGCAATTTGAAAACAAATTTCTCTGGTAAGAGCTTCACTTTCTATACTTACGATATCTATGCCGGTGAAACACTGGAGATGGAACATGAAGGCGGCATAATGAGAGTGACCAAGGGAAACCTTACTGCGTCCGGGAAGACGAAGTTTGCTGAAGGCAGTATAACGGAAATTGCCGGCAGATTAAAAATAAAGGCTGGTCCTAGGTCCATAATCGAAGTTGTTCAGAAAACTTAATAAAGATAATGACATAATGACCGGATTGCTAATGACTATCATAACGAGGGATTTGCTAATCCAAGCTCTCGATAATGTCTATGGCAAGAAAGGAATGGCCCGACACGATATAGAAGAACTTTCGGATTTTGTTCTTTCCTTCTTTGGTTATGAGGACTATGTTCTCGATAACATGCTTTCGGCTGCTGAGAGAGATGTGTTTTACAATCTTGAGGAATACGGCCTTCTGGAAGCAAAGAGAGAAGAGGTCAACATCATACGTGGAAAATCTTGGAGAATAAATCAGTGGACGTACAAGAAAAACAATATTCTGAAAGCTGCGAGTGTCAAGGAGGAGAAGAAGGCCTCCGAGAATCCATACGATGATATATTCAAGGCCATGGACGGAAACCAGTAAAATATCAAATTTCTACTGCCTTCTTTTGGAATGCACCCTTTGCTTAGTTAAAATTAAATACCGATTCCTCATAAGTAAACAGTAAAACAGAGCCGTTTCTAATATTGCCAGTCCTTGTATGGAGTGGAACATATTCAGGTGAAATATTGGGCTTTTTCAGCAAATTGGATAATTCAAGAATAACAACGGCTTACATAGCGATAATGCTGCTTGCTTCTATGGGACTTTTCATAGATGGTTTTGATCTGAATGAGATATCTACTGTTAATGAACTTATTCTAAAAAATCTCTTTGCGGAAACCCAGCTGGAATATCTTCTCATAAATGTCTCCTCGTTCATTGGTATGGGGATAGGGGCAGTTGCTTTAGGTTTGGTATCAGACAGGTATGGGCGAAACCTGGTATTTGCCCTTGATCTTGTTTTCTTTGCTGTTTTTGGTATTTTAGCAGGCCTTGCAACAAACTGGTACGAACTGTTTGCTTTCAGATTCCTCCTTGGAATCGGCATTGGCGGGGACTATCCCGTCAGTTCCACAATTCTTTCTGAATTTTCGCCGAGAATGAAGAGGGGCAAGGTACTGATGCTGATGGTTGGATTTTACTGGATAGGAATACTCGTTTCCAACGGCATTTCGTATGCCCTCATATCTTCACTGGGACTCCTCTACTGGAGATATCTTTTTGTGATAAGCGGACTCATCGCTGTGCCGATCATACTTCTGAGATTCAGGATTCCAGAAAGTCCGCGGTGGCTGAAGGCCCACGGAAGACCGGAGGAAGCTGTGGAAAGCATCGAAAGAATTGCTGGGGCTCAGGGAACAGGATCCGAATCAGTAGAAACCGGCGCCAGACCAGTGAGGAGGATATCACTGTTTTTCTCCATATTTTTTGTTCTTTCTGCATGGTTCCTGTTTGATCTTGCTTCGTACCCTGTAGGATTCTATTTTCCAAACGCGGTGTTTGTTCTGCTGGGCTTTTCGGGGAGGTATTCCCTTGTCGTGGCATTGCTAAAGATCTCTGTTTTTGGAGCCCTTATCTCGGTGGGAGCCATTATTGGATACATAATAGCAATACTCATAATAGACAGGATTGGAAGAAGACCTCTAACAATTGCGGGTTTCCTCGCCATGACTGTGCTGCTGCTTGTTTTCACAGTCTTCAGGCTCACCGGTACACCAGTCGTAATATTCTACTTCCTGTTCGTAATGATGGAGCAGTGGATTGGGGCGGTGACCCTTTTCTATCCCACTGAAATTTTCAGAACGGATATCCGATCCACAATGCAGGGTATTGCCACCATGGTTTCAAGGATAGGTGCCATAGCCGGAATTTTCCTGTTCCCACTCTTCCAAACATACCAGGCCTTCTTTGTCGCATTTCTGGCATGCCTAGCAGGACTTCTCATTTCAGTGGCTCTGGCCCCGGAGACAGTGGGCAAGACCATCGAGGCCGCGTCAGGAGAGAAGGTTTCGGAAAATACAGGCTGAGGTTCGCCGGAAGCATGGATGATCACTTACAAGAAACTCTGGTTTTATATCGGTACTGATGTTTCTCCCGTATGACATATCTTTTGAAAGCATATATCAGATGGACAAAGAACATTGGCATAATGGGGGTTGGCTAGCGATGGAATATTCTCTGAGCCAAAAACTGGCAGCTGAACTTGCTGGGACATATCTTCTTGTTTTGGGAGGACCGGGAAGTGCAATTGTGGCGGTCGGTGTTTTTGGGATCCCATGGGGACCAATGACGCTTTTCTTCAACGCGATAGGTTTTGCGATTGCTATAATAGGAGGCATTTACGCACTGGGTCACATTTCCGGAGGTCACTTCAATTCTGCCATAACCCTGGGTTTGCTTGTTTCTGGGAAAATGCCAAGGAGAGACGCACTGCCATATATAGTTGCACAATTCGCCGGAGCCCTTCTTGCTTCGCTCACTGCCCTGCTCTTTTTCGGATATACTGTCGGGAATGTTGTTTATTTTGGGGCCAGTTATCCCGGTCCGAGGGGGCCCGTTGTGGCATTCATTGCCGAACTAATAATGACATTCTTCCTTCTGTGGATTGTACAGGGGGTCGTCAACTATGGAAAACTGGGAACTGGGTTCGCCGGAATTGCAATTGGTTTTTACATAATGTTTGAGGTTATGATAATTGGCACCGTGAGTGGGGGTTCCGTTAATCCTGCAAGATCTTTCGGACCTGCTGTTGTGTCGGGCATACTTTTCAACCCGGCTTTCAGTCAGTGGATTTATTTCACTGCACCGTTTATTGGTGGAGCGCTTGGGGCAATCACCTTTGCATGGCTATTCAAGCCAAGAAAGGAGGTCCTTCTGCCGGGCTGAATCTGAGATTTATTTTTCAGGGGATTTTTTATTTTCCCTGAAATTCTGGTTTACGTTTCTGTATAAATGCACTGACACCCTCTTTGATATCGTCGGTGGAGAAAAGAACGCCCATTGACAGGGCCTCTATCCAGAGACCCTCATCAATGGATCCATCATATCCCCTGTTCACTGAAATTTTGGAGAGATATGCGGATATAGGAGCTGTTTCCTCACAGAACTTGGTCGCAAACTGCAGGGTCTCATCGCCAATAGTGTTCTTTGGAAAGACCTTTGAAACAAGCCCGTATTCGGCTGCCTGTTTTCCGGTTATTCTCTCGGATGAAAGAATCATGTATTCAGCTCTTGAGATGCCTATAAGCCTGGCGAGTCTCTGTGTTCCGGACCATCCCGGCAAGATTCCCCTCTGGACCTCAGGAAATCCTATCAGAGCATCCTCGGTAGAAAATCGCATGTCGCACGAGAGAGATAACTCAAATCCACCGCCAAGTGCATAACCCTCAATCTGCGCTATGTATATCTTTGGCGACTCCTGTATCTTCTTGAATACCTTCTGTCCCTTCCTGGAGAATTCCATGAAGTCCTTTGATCCGTTGAAGAACTGGCTCAGTTCCGCGCCCGCAGAAAATATACCGCCATTTCCGCGTATGATTACAGCAAGTGTTTCTCTGTCGTCTGCAATTTCATCCACTGTCCTTTCAAGTTCCTGCAGAACCTGCGCATCTATGAGGTTGAGCCGCTGGTTTTGTATTGTAATAATCGAGACTTTTCCCTTCTTCTCAAGCGAGACCTTTCCAGTGGTTGATCCTGCTATTGAGTTCGCTGATGGCTGTGTCTGTGGCTTCTCTTTCGCAGCTTTCTGGAATTCCTTCTTTGAGAATAGTTCCCTCAATTTTCCTTCTTTAATAGATGTTGCTGGAGCAAATAATTCTGCACCAAATCTCTCATGTATTTGATCCAGTTTCTTCCTTATCTCTGCAGAGGTGAGGCCCTGTGCCACGGATACCGGACCGAAAGGCCTGTTCATTCCGAGCTTCACGCCCGTTTCAATGTCTTCAGGAAGAGCAATCTCCTCCTCAACAACCTTTGCGGCCTCATTGATCTCCACTGCCAGCACGTCCAGCAGATCAAGTTTGTCTGTTGGAGGCACGTCGGGTATCTTGGCCTTTCCATTCTCCCATACATAGAAGCCTTTCCCGCTTTTCATCCCGAGTTCCTTTGCATCGAATTTCTGTTTGAATGCCTTGCACTTACCGTACTCTGGAGATAAGGCTTCGGCATAGTATTCCAGGGAATGAATTACAGTATCTATTCCAACGTAATCCATCAGTTCGTAAGGTCCCATGGGAAGCCCCTGTGACTTAGCGAACCTGTCCACAGCCTCTGGCGAAGCAATCTTCTTATCCAGTATGATGCAGAAAAGCAGGCTTTCTGGAGCATTTATCCTGTTGACCACAAATCCCGGAGAATCCTTAAAAACGCGAATGGCGGTCTTTCCAATCTTGCCCATGAGAGCAAATGCTTCATCAAACACCTTTCCCGAGGTACTCTCGCCCTTTATGACCTCAACAAGTTTAAGCAGAACTGGAGGGTTGAAAAAATGGAGGCCCACAAATCTTTCCGGGTTCTTCACCGATTTGGACAGATCGGTGATCCTGAAATTTGAGGTGTTGGTTCCAATGATTGCGTCAGGTCTTGCATATTCAGAGATTTTTGAGAGCAGGTCTTTCTTCAGGTCCATTATCTCAGGAACAGCCTCTATAATGAGGTCTGATCCTTTCACTGATTCCTCCAAGTTGGACGAATATTTTATGTTGGAAAGAATCGCTGATCTGTTCTCTTCTTTTAACTTTCCGGACTTTACAAGCTTCTCCATGCTTGTCTCTATTGATTTCTGTGCCTTCTTCAGGGCGTCTTCAAAAGCATCCTCAAGGAATACATGATAATTCGAGAGTGCAAATACCTCTGCGATTCCATGACCCATCTGCCCTGATCCGACAATTGTCACGTTCTTGATTTCCAAAACTTTTCACTTCCCGGCTTTCTTGATTATATCTGTCAGTTTTTGTGCAGAGAAAATGTCTCCTGACACTTTGATCTGGCCGGACATGAATGCCTTTACCGGATCCAGTTTTCCCATGAAAAGAGTTTCCAGCGTGGAATCGCTGCCAGAGACTACAGCAGTTGGCTTCTGGATTTCACCATCAGAAAGATCGATATTACCGCCTGAAATTTTGACGTAAAATTTGGAGCCCTCCGTGGTGCTGAACTGAAAAGATTTCTCCATTCCCTTCAGGTCCGTCGCAAGGGCAGTGGAAGCTTTAGCCTTCTTCACAATTTCTGTTAAAATATCTTTAGCTGTCATCTTGTTTAGATGACAGTATTCGATAAAATTCTTTGCACACAAGTTTGCACTGG
>JAJZOM010000080.1 GCA_021811505.1 Thermoplasmata archaeon
TTCTTGTCAACCTCGTTGCAATAATCTTTCCATGAAACTCCCAGATATTCAACATATTCTTTTTCAATGCCAGTTGCAATTTCGTGGGCATATGGATACTCATACGCATCATCGGATAGCCACTTCTCCGGTAGTTCATGGTGAAGACCTATGCTCTCCCTGGCATCCACGGTTTTTCCTGCTACGTTAAGAAGTGGGGGAAAATGTTCATCGAGATATACCGTCTTTCCGTCCAGCGAGTATCCACCAGTATATTTGATGTCGTAGGTTGTATTGACTCTTATGGATTTGCCATCTCTTCTATCCATTACTTTTCCTATTTCCGTTTTATTGAGATATGCAATACTTCCTTCGATCTCCAAGAAATTCCCCTTTTCGACATTCTTTGTGGAAGATATTTTCACATAGGTGGGGTTCAAGAAATTAATAGCTATAATCCTATAATCGCCTGATTTATGGTCATTGTTTCCCATATGTTCTATTACTTTAAATTGAACCATGGACATTCAAAGCGGTTATGTTTTAAATACTTTGATACGGTTTAAGTTCCGAATGAAAATCGTGCTGGAAATATCGTAATATGGCTATTTTTTATGAGTGAATTTAGTTACTGAAAACAAATATATACCCTCCTAATGTAATTGGCAGTAACTTATGAACGTCAAGATCATCAGAAGTCCAACCAGAAAAAAGACTATTCAGGCAAATATGACTGAGGGAAATCTAGTGGTGCGTGTGCCACTGGGAATGGATCCCAAAGCTGAGGAAAAAATAATAGAACAGATGAAGCAAAAATTCGAGAAAAAGCAATTAAAAACCAGGATCAATAAAGATCATCACCTGAGCAGGCAGTTTGACAGGTTCAATGATAAATACTTCCAGAATGAGCTCAAGGTCAGTTCCATCAAATTCGTCACCAATCAGGACAAGCGCAACGGAAGCTGCACGCCCGATAATAAAACTATTCGAATATCCCACAAACTTCTGGATATGCCTGAATGGGTTCTTGACTACGTAATCATGCATGAAATGACACATCTTGTCTATCCGGATCATTCAAAGGCTTTCTGGAAAAAAGTAGGAGAGTACAAGTATGCTGAGAGGGCAAGAGGCTTTCTGATTGCAAAAGGATTGGAAGACTCTGACATAAGCAATGAGAGTGATCTATAATGCCAGACAAGATCCGGGTGCCTGTCGATTGTATTGAAATCTTACACCTTTGAGAGTTCTTCCAAGGAACAGAGGAACTGCCTTGGCCTTGTGACGAGTGAAGTCATCTTCATCTCCGGTGCAGTTATGGATTTCGACGAAAAAGAGGAACTTGAGAATATCCTGGACGAAATATTCAGAACCCGTTCCATTCCAATTCTGGGGAATTCCTCCGATGAGAGCTACAGGGATAAGACAGCATTTATTGGAACTATCAGAGATGAACTCCTCCCTACTCGTTGAAATTCATTTTCCATTTATATGAGCGTGCCTCAAAATATATCTTTGTGAGAAATGTAAGGATAGAACGGTCAAGTTCATTGGCATTTAACGGAGTCTCCTTAGCCAGTTTGAGGTATTCATCAAGCAGTGATTCATTAGGACTGAAAAAATATGCCTCCGCACATGCTTCCGACAGTTCTCTATTAAATAATTCCTTTGCAACATTTTTCTGCGCGTTCTTTACAATGATGAAGGCATCTTTAAAGACTTCCAGTGCCTTAGCAGGCTCATTCCTGAAGGAATAAACTGTTCCAAACTGCAGCATCGTCTGGAATTTTGCATGCAGTATCGGAATTTCCCTAATTATGCGATGGGCATCGTGAATGCACGAAACGGCAAATTCCTCATCTTGCGCGAATCTAGCTGCAAGAATAAAAGCCATTCCAAATGTCATAAATTGATCCTCTGCCGTTTCTATCATCTCATCTTCCATGGCTTTAAGATCGGGGGGGAGACGTCCTCCAAGAAATGCTTTTTCCTCTGCCAGCATAGTTATTGTATCTCTGACGCTTTTTGCGTCTTCTTCGAAGTCGTGTAATAACCTGCTTTTCACCTTTCGCGATTCATCATTCATCCCTGTCTGAGCAAAACCCCTGATCAGGTTGAAATCCAGCAATAGCCTGTATTGTTCAGGTGACCTGCTTGAAAGTGAATCTTTGGCTTTCCTGAAGTATTCAAGACTCTCGGATTGTAATTTTTCCCTTATTCCATTTTCGGAAGCACTGGCAAGGAGCGATTTAGCCACTGCAATCTGTATGTTAGTGAAGGTACGGTCCAATACCTCTGTGATCTCTGGCAGAAGTAATTTTTCCGCAAACTCTATCAAATCGATGCTCGTCGCAGGTGTGGTTTCATTCCTCATGCACAGTTTCCTTACTGCAAATGC
The DNA here is from genome assembly GCA_021811505.1 of Thermoplasmata archaeon. Next base: position 2,378 of record JAJZOM010000080.1, read on the forward strand.
ATATGCCTCTTGTCTGATATCCTTCTTTGATATTCTTTTCAACGCTTTCAGAATAAAGTCGAGAAGTCTCTTTTCCGGACCGAGGATGTGTACACAATCTATGGCTGTTGAAGCGAGGTTTTGTAGGGCGATTCCAGTCTCATCGCTTCGTACTGGAAATTTCTGTGCAAGATTAAATGCATTCTCTAGCGTCTCTGGATACTGTCCAGACAAGGCCTCCAGTACAGCTACCTTGTTTTGCAGGAAGAGTGGATCCTCATTGACAACGTGAATATCAGTCATGACCAACTTCCTGAGTTCTTCCATGCTGTGAAGAAAAATATCCTTGTTGTCAAGTAACATGTTCAATTCAGCATCCTCCAACCTTTCGAATTGGCCTCTAATTGTATCCACTGAAGAGTTGTTTCCTTTTCGAAGGACTGGGAGCATACCATCAAGTGCATTCTTGTCAATTCTGTCTCCGAAACGCAGAATTCTGTACAAGCGAAAATACAGTGCACTGTGTTCCCTAAGATCACTGTTTTTCACTGAGCTTACCATTTTAAGGAGTGGATCTTTTTCCCACCCCGAACCACTGACGTTGTTTATGCTGACAACCATGTTGTGACTCCCTCATGTGTTTTTAAACTCTCGATACAGCGATTCCTGCGGCAAGAAAAGCGTAACTTTCCCGGGATTTCTGTTGTGAAGCTTGAGAGGTTTTATAACTCTGTCGCCACTACAAATATTCACGGCAATAAATCAAAATCCCAATCTGATTCTTTGCGAGTAACCTGATGGGCAGTTTCACACTCATTAACGTCATTTATTCCGGTCTTCTGGAAGGATTTTTCTCTTCCAATCTTGCAAGAAACATTAGCAATGAAGATGACACCGGATTCCTGCGGTGTAATGTTACCGATTGAGCTTCCAGGATTATGTACTGAGCGTTGCTGCTCAAAGACTGACCCAACATATACCATACTGCAGTCTGTATCTTGACAGACTACTGACCCATTGAATCGTATTCTTTATACCCGCCAAGAGGATTGGTATATATGGCGAAAGTCCAATGCCCGAACTGCGGTCACAAAAACAAGTCTTCGGCTTCTATATGTGCCAACTGCGGTAATTTTCTTCTGGACAGTCAATTCAGCATGCAGGCTACCGAAAGCAATGAGCCTGTGGCTTCACCTCAAGCTTATGATACGCCTAGTATCAATGAGCCAGTTTCTAACCGGTCAACGGATGTGATTAAGATTCAGAGCAAGAAAGGAATTTACAGTTGGCTTCCGACAATTATTCCATTCGGAGTGATCGCCATATTCATTGTCCTTGAATATAGCATAAGAATGCCGACGTATTCATTCATCCCGTTCTTGCTTATCATTCTATTTCTCCCTTCGTTCCTGAGGAAAAGCGTGCTTGGCATTCAATTCCTGCCTGGAGGCTTCAGGATTCCAGTAAGCGACAGGATTGAGACATTTGCTTACAGCAATATAGAGAACATACAGGTCAAGAGTGCAGCTCCAGGCTTACAGCCACTTACCATCTCCTTTAAGGGCAGCGAGAATCCTGTCACCCTTGAGTTTGACTCCATGCAAACATTCCGCATGATGATTATGCAGCTCAACAGAAGAAGGATACCGATAATCACAGGGGACATGAGCAATAAGGAGTCTGATTCCAATACTCCATGATTCGTGAAGCATAAGAACTGTTACGGTGCGGCAATAGGATCCCAGAATTCTTCCTGCAATTCTCTACTGCCCGGAAATAAGATACCGCATACCTAAGAACGTTATTCCGGATCGTTTCCATACATATCTTGAGAAAAGAATTGGAATTATAACAGTTATCCGGTAAGTTCGACAGAATCACAATCAGAGACCTCCTTACCAAACTCGTGCAGGGGACCTCCTGTTGGCATATGTTAAATAATGCGGATTTATATATCACGCAATGGAGAAAGGTCTTGAGATATCCTTTCAGCTCAACGATGATCATGAGGGGATCACCACTGTCATGGCGCTTGGAAACATTGTTGGTAACGAAATGTCCGCGACTATGGAGATTGACTGGAAGATATTTCATGTAACGCTCGAGGAAAAAAAATTCTTCAAAGTATTATTCACAGGATCAAAAGTAAGCAAAATGCATCCCCATGTTGAAAAGATGATACGCGACCGGTTTGATGAACTCGCTCATCTCAGCCAATCTGATCTGAAGAAGCAGTACAGGGATGCAGCCAAACGTCAGAATTTCAAAATAGTCGAGGTAAAGGAGCTTAAAGAGGAGTATGATCTCTGGCAGGATAAATTCTGGCAGTATTTCTGAAATATTGTAATGGAACGGCAAGAATCCCACAAACCTGAGTTAATTACAATTTCAGAATGAACAAAAACGGGGTGGCCGGTGTGACTTTTCACAGTTTCTTGCAAGCAGAGTTTTAGTGGAAATATTTGGAAAATATGATGTCAGAAACTTTAAAACCTGACAACCGATCAAACAATGAGAAGGCGATGGAACAATATGCTTATTTCAGATATTGAGAACTGTCTTGACATGAGGTGTACAATATCACTCCGTCAGGACTTTAATTTTCACATTCCTTCCCTCGCTCCTGATCACCTCGACCTTGCTTATATTTTTGAGAGTGGAGAGAAGCTGTCATTTCTGACATTCTTCAGAAAAAAACAACTTGAGGAACATGATTCCGTAATGCTTAGGGCAGCCAAGGCTGTGGAACAGGGCGAATACATGATCGTTGAAAGAGATATGCTGGAATCCGGGAGCTCAGCTATAATTAGAGATTTTCTGTTGATTCCGACAATGATTCTCACCTACACCTATATATTAAATGGAAACCTTTACGCTGATTTTAGATTTCATAACTCCGCCGCGAGTGAAGTTTCGGCAATTTTAGGCAAATATATGGCATCTTCCGACAATATCTCGCTGGAGTACTTTGGACTCTCGGGCGGCTTGATTTCTATACTTGAACAGATAAATAGGAAAACGCCTCTTTCCGTACTTGTAGCAGATGTTCACATGAATAGGAAAGAGATCAGGAATGTCGGGATACCCGATGAAGGACTTATTGCCGAACTTGAGGACAAGATATTCCTAAACGAGAAATACCGCCTCTTGATATATGGTCACGACTCAAACAACGGTGAAAATGAAGAGGTTCCAGCGCCAGGTTCAAAATATAGCTCAGTTAGAGAGAGTTACAACCAACATCCCCTCTTAATTGCACTCAGACAGCACTTCAATGAGAATCGTATACCCAGACTTGCAGTTTTGCTACAGTCATTGAAGGATGACCTGAGGATCACTGTTGTTCTTCCAAACGACTGGGTAAAAAATTATATCAAAATAGTTGCATTGTTCGGTGAATCCCATAAGGGTTTAAAGATAGACCTGAAGATACGTGCTCCCTTTGACGGAAAGACTCTTGATTTCTTCTAGTCCCACCAGGATAGTCCAAGTATGCCTCATCAAAAATTACGCTAATAACCTGCCGTACCCATAGATACAGGATGAGGCACGTATTTTTCCTCTATCCTCTTCATATCCTTTTCTCCAAGTGATATCTCTGTTGCCTGAATAGCATCAAGAACGTGTTCCACTTTGGTTGCTCCGAATACAGGGATGAATCCCTTGGCAAGCACATAGGCCAGTGAAATTACAGATGATTTGGTTCCTCTTTCTCTGGCTATCTCTTCCACAGTTTCGAGCACATCGAAGTCCTCACTCCTGAAATATCTCTTCTTCATGGCCGGATAGGTTCTCGATCTGACAGTATCCTGGGTAGAACCCCTCCGGTACTTGCCTGTGAGAAATCCGGCTGCCAGCGGGCTGAATGGCGTATAGGCAATGTTTTTTCTAGATGAGTATGGAATCACTTCCCTCTCGTCTTCCCTGTAAATAGCGTTGTAGTGATTCTGAACCAGCACAGGAGCATCCATCCCTGTTTCCATTGCAGCATGATAGAATTCAGCCAGCTGGTATCCGAAAAAATTACTTACTCCGATATACGAAGTCTTGCCGTCGTCAACAATCTGTTTCAGGTTGCGGAGGATGCTATGGGTTTCCAGGCTATCAAACCATGTGTGGAGAGTATATATGTCCAGCCGTTCCGTCTGCAATCTTTCCAGCGATCCTTTCAGCTGATAGTTTATTTCTGATCTGGAGAATCCCTGATGCACTTCATTGAACTTCCCGCCAACTTTGCTGCAAAGGATCAGGTCGTCTCTTATTCCCAGGTTTTTTATTGTCGTTCCAAGAATTTTTTCAGATTCTCCAGTTGAATAAACGTTGGCCGTATCGATGAGATTGATACCGCTGTCAATTGCAGTTTTTATTATTTTCTCAGCCTCATTTCCCTTAACCATCCACTCTGTGGAGCCAAATGACATGCCGCCCAGACATAATACGGAGACCCTGAGGTCAGACCAGCCCAGTCTTGTGAGCTTCATATTTCATGTCAGCGGGACACGGAAAATAATTTTTGTTATTTCAGTTTGAATACTTTTAGAATTCTGAATCAGATAGAATTGGAAACGAAATGGTTTCTGGTCGGTCCCTGTGATTCCTTCGCAGCCCATGAGGAAGAATTTGTCCGGAGATTCTTGAACACCCTCGTAATTTTCCATTCGTACAGGCAAATAGAACTCTCCCTCGTTTATGCAACTAGAGCCTGAATGGATTCGATATCAATAGGAGGATATAACTCGACACTTTTGTTGAGGCTACCAAAAACGCATAACACCTGGATTTCGCGATATGCACAGACAATCACATGGGAAAACCTCGCTATGGATCTACGTTTCAGGTATTTTGCGGATTCTTACCCTTGTATCTTTGTAAGCCGGAGTACGGGTGGGACTATCGAATACACGAGAAGTCAGGACATTGGTGGACATCTCTGCATAGTGGAATGTAGTGAACACAGTCCCACTCTGCAAGTCACTACTTGCCTTTACCACAGTGTAAAGCCTTCCTGCCTGTGAGATCAACTCCACTTTTTCCCCTTCCTTGATCCCTTCCCTGCTCATGTCGTCAGCATTCATTTCCAGAAACCCACCTTTGGCAAGATCATTAATGATCTTTGATCTCGAAGTCATGGTGGCAGTATGATAATGTTCCCTTTGCCTTCCTGTGATGAGCACATATGGGTAAATGTGTTCAGATACCTTATCAGGTTCTCTCCAGTGAAGGACCCTGAACTTGCCCTTTCCACTGATAAACTTTCCAACATGGAGCGTTGAAGTACCAGTGTGTGTTGGAGCCGTCACTGGCCATTGAAGTCCATTCCGACCTAATCTTGAATGACTTATTCCAGCATATATCGGGACTAATGCAGCTACTTCATCCATTATGGTTTCGGAAGATTCAAATCCCATGTCATAACCAAGCCTTCCTGCGAGCTCGGAATATATTTGCCAATCCGGCTTTGCTAAACCAGGAGGAGTAAAGAGAGGCCTGATCAACTGTACCCTGCGTTCAGTATTTGTGTATGTACCGGACTTCTCAAAGGATGAAGCCACGGGAAGCACTACATCCGCATATTCGGCAGTCTCTGTCAGGAATATATCCTGAACCACAAGGAAATCGAGTTTCTTGAACGCCTCTGCCACGTAGGCGGAGTCTGGATGGGAACGGACTGTGTTCTCCCCGGATATATACATAAACTTGATGAGTCCTTTCATGGAGGCTTCAATCATGTCGACACTTTTCCAACCGGTGAAATTTGGAAGTTTACGATTCCATTTGTTTTCAAATTTGGCACGGGTTTCCGGATCGAGATAAGGCTGATAACCTGGAAGGGATCCTGCGACACAACCAACGTCAGCCCCGCCCTGAACATTATTCTGTCCCCTTATTGGATCAAGGCCGCTACCCGGAACTCCAACATTTCCGGTGAGAAGCGCGAGATTAACAAGAGAGGAGACGTTATCTGATCCATTCTCGTGTTCAGTTATTCCCAGTGTCCACATAATCAGAGATGGCTTTTTCGTTGCATATATCCTCGCAACTTCCTTTATGTGGTCAGGCAAAAGCCCTGTGGTGTGAACAGCCATGTCAATCGTGAATGGCTCAAGAGACTTCGCGTACTCTGCAAATCCTTCTGTACGTTCCTCTATGAATTTTTCATCCGCCCAACCCATATCTATTATATACTTGGCTATTGCAGAGAATAGAGCTACGTCAGTTCCGGGCTTCAGATTCAGAATCATGTCTGCATGTCTGGTTAATTCAACCTTTCTTGGATCAACCACTATAAGATTGGCACCGTTTCTGGCCGCCTTCTTAATGAACGAGAATGG
>JAJZOM010000097.1 GCA_021811505.1 Thermoplasmata archaeon
ATGAGCAACCACCTTGCATTCTATGTAATGAATCATGCCGCTCTTTTCAGGGAACACGATCAACCCAAGGGGATCATAATTTCCGGACTGGTACTCTCAAACAGCGCAAAAATTTCAAAAAGCAAAGGGAATGCCATATCTCTGCTGAAAATTGCAAACAAGCACTCCGCTGACCTTTACAGGCTTTTTGCTACTGTGAACGCAGATATTTCTTCAATACTGGACTGGAATGAAACTGATCTTTCTGCCGTGAAACGTAAATATGACGCTTTCCTGGAGATAATGGATGAATCGCACCGTTATCCTGAGCAGTCAAATAGACAAGTTGAAGACTGGTTTGACACAAAATTCAGAATTCACCGGAAGGAGTTCATCGAAAAGATGGACAGGTACGACATAAGAGGTGCCTATGTTTCCATATTTTATGAAGTGATCAATGACCTGAAATATGTGGAGAACAGGGGCGGGGATGTTAATAAGTGCATCGAATCGATAAGGCGGGACTGGATCCTAGCACTTACTCCAGTCATACCCCATACTTGTGAAGAACTCTGGGAAAAATTTGGGTTTGATGGTTTCGCAAGCGCGGCAGAACTGAAGGATGACGCAGGAGAACAGCCTGACCTCAGGATCATAGACTCGGAGAACTATCTTCAGAACATTGTTAGGGACGTGAGGGAGATAATGAAGGCAACGGGAATAAACCCCCAGCAGATTCGCATTGAGACTTGCAACCCGAGGATACGGGAAGCAACTGTAATTTTGCTGGAGAACAGAATGAAAGATGTTCCTGCAGACCTTAAATCAGTTATTCCTGATTTCATGAAGAACAAGCGGAACATTGATCTCACAAATGACAGGGAACTGCAGGTGCTGAGAGACAATCTAAATTACCTTTCTACGACATTCAAATGCAAAGTTTTTGCTGATGAAGCAAGGATTGAACCAGGTAAAAAGAACGCATGGCCGGGAAGACCTCTCATCCGCCTAAACTGAGGAAAGCCGAGCTATATTTAATATAAATGTAAAATATGTTTGTCAATGTCCGTTTCCAGCGATAATACTGACTCCGTTTCACTGATTGAAGAACGGGTTTTTTATTCGAGAAAACTTGGCTCAGACCAAAACCTTGTTCTTCACGGTGGCGGCAATACTTCAGTCAAGACCGAAGAGATTGATCACACCGGTTCCAGGATTAAGGTGCTGAGAGTTAAAGGAAGTGGATCAGACCTTGCCACGATAACAGAAAGAGGTTTCACGGGTCTCCGCATGAATGACATGCTTTCGGCCATGAAAATTGACAAGATGTCCGATCAGGAGATGGTTGATTTCATGAAGAAAAGCATGGTCGATCCATCCGAACCTTCTCCAAGTGTAGAATCATTCCTTCACGCTTTCATACCTGACAGATTCGTAGATCATTCACATTCAGATGCCATTCTTTCAATCACTAATACGCCACTTTCTCCGGAGGATATAAGGAAGATATTCCGGAATGTACTTGTAATCCCATATATTCCTCCCGGTTTTAAGCTGGCAAGGGCGATTTTGTCCAAAACGCAGAATATACCGGAGGGAACTGAGGGCATAATCCTTTCAAAACATGGATTATTCACATTTGGAAAAACCGGTGAGGAGAGCTACAGCCGCCATTTAAAAATCGTTCAGATAGCGGAATCATACATAGCATCGAAATCAGGAAAAGATCTGTTCAAAAAAGAATTTGAGGAAATTCCCGACGATGCAGTAATGAGTATTGTTCCTGAGATACGGGGAAAACTTTCTGCCAGACAAAGGAAAATACTTAGAATAGAGAATACGGGAATTGCGAGAGATATCTCTCTTTCCAAGGAGGCACAGATCTTCGAGATACAGGGGCCGGCAACTCCTGACATGCTCATCAGAACAAAATACGAGTATGCATACGTAGACAGACCCGAACATGCACCCGAAGTGATCGATAAATTTGTGGAACGCTATAAAATGGATTACAACGAATATGTGAAAGGCTTCCCGATGCACGACCCATATCCGGCAGTGATCGTGATACGCGGATTCGGGTTAATCACAGCAGGAATTTCCGATAAAGAGACCCTGATCGTGAGGGATCAGTTCATTCACTCAATGATAGTTAACTCCCGTGCCAGAAAAATCGCAGGAAACGCATTCATATCCAAGAAAGAGGCGTATGAAATGGAGTATTGGCCACTGGAGGAGGCAAAACTGAAGAAGATGAAACCACGATTCCTGCAGGGGACTGTATCCATTGTCACCGGAGCTGCTAACGGCATAGGCCTTGAAGCTGCAAGAAAACTTTCCGAAAATGGTTCTATTGTCATTGCATGCGACATGGATCCATCAATTGAAACAGTAGCAAAGGAACTCCAAAAATCCACACAAACTACAATATTTCCCTATATTATCGACATTTCCGATGAAGCAAAGGTCACCGAGATGTTCAGGACAATAACTATGAAATTTGGGGCAGTGGATATTCTGTTCAACAATGCCGGAGTACTGAAAAGCGATCCCATTGAAAAAATTTCAATGGAAGAGCTGGATTTCCACTACAGGGTAAACTCACGTGGAACCTTCCTGATGACCAAGGAAGCTTTCAAGTTCATGAAGGCACAGAAAATCGGAGGAAACATTGTATTCAACATTAGCAAGAATCTGACCCACCCGGGACCGGAGATGCTGTCATACGGTTCTTCAAAGGCTTTTGCCGCACAGATATGCCACTACGTATCAAAGGAAGGGGGGGCGTTCGGAATTCGCGCCAACATAATTAATCCCGACAAGGTTTTCAAGGGGTCAAAGATCTGGGAAAACGGCGTTTTGGAATCGCGAGCCAAAGCGAAGGGCCAGACTGTTGAAGAATACAAAACGCAGAATCTGCTCAGAAGAGAGGTGTTGCCGGAACATGTTGCCAATGTGCTTCTTTCACTGGTTAACGAGGAGGTATTCGGGGCAACGACAGATGCAATGATTCCTGTTGACGGGGGCATCAAATAGATATCAGGTGCCTCATTATCTTCCATATCTTTATATCAATGCCAAATCCTTCAAAATCAGACTTTGCAAACCTGGCGTTTTTAATATTTTTCAAAGTCAGCATTTTTCCATCCCTTGACGCCACAAGAAGGTCAAAAAGCCCCTGATAGGCAGAAAACCTGTTCCTGATTCTCTCCCGATAAAGCACTTTCAGTTCCTCTGTGTCTCCAGCTTCCTTGAGACACTGCACCAGTATTTCCGCAGATGTCAGGGAAGGGATAATGCCTTCCCCTGTGATGGGACTTACTGTGCCAATAGATTCACCAGTCCCTATGATGTTTTGGTTGAACATCTGATCAAATAACGGCTTCAGCCTTATTTTTCTCGATAAAACTTTTTTATATACAGTCCCGGCCAAAGCCTGATTTATCGCTTCCATGCTGTCTGCTCCAGCACCAACATGAAATCCGTTTTTCAATGGAAATTCCCAGTAATACCCGGTTCCTCTGCTGAAATATCTGAAATGAAAGTCCGCATGATCCGCTTTGTCGGTTACGTACTCCTTTGTGTACATCAGGAAATCATTTTCAGCCCGTCCCAGGTAATATCTCGAAACTCCGGTTGCATCAATAACTGTGTCGCTGGATTCATATTTCGCCCGCGCTCTCTCGTGTTTGTGCCCGGAAATGAGGTCATTCTCGAGCCTGTTTTTGTCAATTGTACAGATGCCTGCCGAGGAAAATGTGAGTTCCGGCAACTCGGGTCCCGAGATGGTAACTTCTTTTCCCTCGCGTTCAATATAATCATCAGCATTTAAGTTAACAGATCGAAGGATGTCCCGAAGTTTCCGAATGTTGGTGGCATATCCGCACGGCACATAGAAATCCTGAGTCTTTGGGTCAAATCCCCTCACTTCAAAGCCTTCGTCATCCAGTCTTTTGAGGAGATATGAACCTGACATGCCGAGACCAGCCACAATGATCATGATTAACCTGTATACGCGCACACTAAATATTCATGTCACATTAACTTCCGCATTGAGACTGTTCATAAAGTTCGGCTACCTGGGTTGGCTCTTCACAGGTTACCAGAGCAGCAACGGAAACCGGAATGTAGAAGATACCATCCTCAATGTTCTGAGAGAGAGAAAAATTGCAGATTCATTGAATTCAGCAGCGAGAACCGATCGCAATGTCTCTGCCATAGGCAACGTGATTGCCCTAAATTCCGAGGAGAAACCTGGAAAGATACTGGGCATATTGAATTCTTCAATTGACGGAATGGTATTTCATCAGCATGCAGAAGTTGCAGAGGATGCCAATCCGAGGCACTGTGATTTCAAAATCTACAGGTACATGATTCCTAGAGACACAGATATTGGCCCGAAATTTAAGGCAGTATTGAGATCTTTTGTTGGAACTCATGATTTCTCATCATTCTGCAGAGTGGACAATAGAAATACCAGCCGGTCCATTAAGTCAATCGTGGTTAAGAAAGCAGGAGACACAGTATATGTTGATTTCGTTGCAGGAAGTTTCCTATGGAATCAGATCAGGACCATTATGGCATACGCCCTTGATCACTCATTTGATGAAACATTGGAGGACCCGTTTCAGCTGAGGGAGAGATATCCGAAGCTGGTGCGACCTGAACCTCTGATTCTGATCGATATAGAATATAGTGGTCTCACCTTCGAAACCTATTCGAGCAAATCCAAGAATGCAGACTTCCGTTCGAGACTCATGGAAATTTCTATGAAAAATCAGGTATTGGCACAATTCGCAACCCAACTGAAACTCTCGTCCACTACGCGCTAAAGTTTTGGATTATGTGACCAATGGATCTGTAGATCAATAACGGTAATCGCAACTATGGGCTATTTGAGAGCAACCATTCCCCTTATGTTGAGAGAAGCTTTGTGAACAGTTTCTCCTTCGATGCAACAGGAATTGTGAATTAAGTAATAATATCTGTAATGCATCCTGTGCCGTGGGATACAGGATACAGGCCACATCAATAAACGTGGCGAGAGCAGTGTACGCACTGAATTGGTTCAACATTGCCCCTGGACTGAAGTACATTGCGTCAGATTTCAGGTTCCAGATTATTCAGCTCGGGATTATAACAACCGCATTCTACATCGGCCTTTCAACGTTTCAGATGGTTGGCGGACTCCTCTCCGGCAGGATCGGAAACAAAAATACTGCAGTACTCGGCATCGCGATTCTTGGTGTTTCAGTCATAACTACGGGACTGTCCGGAAACCTCTTTGAACTGTTTGTCTCAAGACTATTTGCGGGAATAGGTTCGGCGCTTTTTTTCTCTCCAGCCCTCGGCCTGCTTGCAGATATTGTCCCGAAGGGGAGCTACAGCTTTTATGTCGGCATGTTCAACGGGTCCTTCAATCTGGGTGGTGGCGTTGGAATAATCGGATGGGCATTGCTCGACCAGGTCTACGGCTGGAGGGCTCCGCTGGTACTGGCCGGCATTATAATGTTATCCATTGCACTGGAAAACCTCGTTGTTCTTCGTAAATTTGGCAGAGTTGCCGGGAACAGTAACAACCTGGTAAAGAGGGCCCGGGTAGTGTTGAAGGGAAGTGAAATATGGTTGCTACCCGTTATCGCCATGTCTGCGATATTTTCTGAAACAGTAATCGGACAACTATTTGTCTACTACGCGGAAGTTCATATGCATTATTCTCCGAATCTTGCAGGTTCCCTGGGCACCGTATATCTACTAATAGGATTCTTTGGAGGCACAATGGGAGGGTATATCTTCGGAAAGATACGGAGAAAGATCATGATGTTCGTGGCATCGGCGTTAATTTTATCCGTCCTTACTGCAATGGTTCCTCTGACTTCCAGTTACGTCCTCCTTTTTGTACTGATGATGGCGCTGGGAATCATGACAGTTAACGGTTTTTCCATGCTTTATACCATAATAATAGAGAAAACCAAGGATAGAGGCATGATATCATTTGCCCTGTCGTTTGTAAATTTCCTGCAGATTGCAGTGGGAGCTTTCAGTCCTGCACTATTTTCAGTGTTATCATTCTATCATGGATATGTTGTTTCCTGGGTGACGCTCGGAATCTTGGGAGCCGCATGTGCATCAGCAGGCATTCTGATGAGAGGAGAAATAGAGAAAGAAGCGCGCATCTCTTCAACTAATATTTAATAGAATCTACCAATATATCTTCGTGGATTTCATCCGGGTCGTCGATAGTTTCACAGAGATGTCCAATACCCGCAAAAGGCTGGAACTTACTGAAATACTTGTCAGTCTCTTTACAGAAGCGGGGGAGGACCTGAAGAAACTTGTATATCTTATTCAGGGGAAACTTGCCCCCGATTACGAAGGAATAGAGCTCGGCATGGCCGATAAACTTCTGATAAAAGGCCTTTCACTTATTTCAGGTAAACCGGAAAAAGACGTGGAGGAACTTTTCATAAAAGAAGGAGACCTTGGACTTGTCGCTAGACTTATCGCTGGAGGGAAATCGCAGAACACGCTGATTTCCCAGAAACTTACCGTCCAGTACGTCTACGATTCCCTGATGAAGCTGGCGAAGATAAAGGGAGAAGGCAGTATAAAAAATAAGATTGGCTTGTTCCAGGATCTTGTTATAAATTCATCACCCAGCGAAGCTATGTACATAACACGAATAGTCAGCGGCAAGCTGAGGCTGGGAGTTTCTGATGCAACGATACTGGACGCTTTGGTTAAAGCTTTCGCGGACAAGGATCAGGCCGTGAGCATTGAGGAGGCTTACAACTTCCATCCCGATATCGGCCTGATAGCCGAGATGCTCAGGAACGGGGAGGTATCCCAAGTGGTAAAAATAGGCCCTGCTCCAATGATTCCGGCTAAGGTGATGCTTGCCGAAAGATTGCATGAAGTCCGGCAAATTCTTGATAAAATGGGTGGGACCGCTTCCTTCGAATACAAGTATGATGGGCTGAGAACACAAATTCACCTGAAGGACGGGAATGTGAGAATATTCTCGAGAGGATCAGAGGAAACTACCAAGAATTTTCCCGATATAGTGAAACACACCCTGGAGACATTCTCATGCACTTCCTGTATACTTGACGGGGAAGCAGTACCGTACGATTCCGAAACTGGAGAATTATATCCATTTCAGACCGTTTCCAGGAGGCGCGGAAGAAAATATGATCTGGACGCGAAGAGCAAGGAGATACCGGTGGTAGTGTTCCTGTTTGACATAATTTACCTGGATGGAAAGGAACTTCACAGGGAACCGTATGAAGCAAGGAGAAAGGTTCTTGAATCCCTGTTTACCCCTAACGATCATTTCAAACTGGCAAACAGACTGGTTTCTTCGGATGAAGATGCCATAGAGAAGTTTTTTGAACAGTCAATCAGTTCCGGATGCGAGGGTATCGTCGCAAAGAATGTGTCGGAGGATTCCGTGTACCGTGCCGGTGCACGTGGCTGGCTGTGGATAAAACTTAAAAGAGATTACCAGTCTAAATTCGAAGACAGCCTTGACCTTGTTGTGATCGGTTCATTCGGAGGGCATGGCAGAAGGAAAGGCACATACGGCGCTCTTCTCATGGCCGCGTACAACAAGGAAAGCGATACATTCGAGTCAATATGTAAACTCGGGACAGGCTTCACTGACGAGGTTCTTTTCAATCTTCCCCGCAAATTTGAGGCAATCGCGTCAAGGGATAAACCTGCACGTGTAGAATCTTTCATGATTCCAGATACATGGTTCGAACCTGTGCACGTACTCGAGATAATAGGGGCAGAAATAACGATCAGCCCTGTTCATGCCTGTGCTTACGGCGTAATTGAGAAGGGAGCAGGACTTGCAATAAGATTCCCGAGATTCACCGGTAAATGGAGAGATGATAAAACGCCAGAGGATGCGACCACTACTTCGGAAATCATTCAAATGTATAAAATGCAGAAAAAGGGAAATGTTGGCTCATCAGAGCCTTAGAAAATAATCTTCAGTAGTCGTCGCGGGATTGTCTTCCGCCTCTGTTCTGGTTGTTGTAGTATCCGCCTCTTCCGCCGCTGCCGCCACTGCCACCGCCGCCGCTTCGGAATGGTCTTCTTCCCCGGAAGTTGCTTTCGTATTCTTTCTCGCTCATGTCGAGTTCTTCGTTAACTTCCGTGATTTCTTCTTCCCCAGCTTTGAGTGAACCATATTTCCCTACGTTGAGTCTCATGTGTCCTCTTACCTGGGATATGTATCCGTTGTCTATGTAAAGGGTTTCTCCGTTCTTAGCCTGACTGGCCTGTTCTCCCCAAAGTGACAGTATAATCTTCCCGGTTTCGTCACCTATGTAAACCTCAGTTACGGATTTCTCTTCTCCAAATCTGGTCTGGATCTCCTTTGGCTCTCCTTTGCTTATTACCTTTGCCAGGACATTTACTCTTCTGGATTCTGGTGTCAGGTCTTTTATTTTGGTAGTTCCGTCCATTCTATTACTTCCTTTTTGTCTATATAGAAGACAAACGCACATTGGCAATATGTATATAAATAATCTGTAAAATTCTTGAACCGGAAG
>JAJZOM010000271.1 GCA_021811505.1 Thermoplasmata archaeon
AGTCAAGATAGATAAACTTCCAGTTCAGAGACTTCCGGAACACAATGTTAAGCTAAAGGTTCTTCTCAATGGAATGTGCGGAACTGATAGAGGTATTGTATCAGGAGGTCTTTCATTTGCTTACAATCCACAAAATTCTGACAAACTGATAATCGGGCACGAGTCACTTTGTATCATTGATGAGATTTACGCGGAGAGCGAAGAATTCAAGGTGGGAGACCTTGTCATCCCGGTTGTCAGAAGGCCAGGAGATTGCGTTAACTGCAAGATAGGAAGACAGGACAACTGTTCGGATGGAAAGAAGCATGAGGCTGGCATTACAGGAATGAATGGATTCATGCGAGAGTATTTCTATGACTCCCTTGATTACATCGTTAAAGTCCCCGACAAGGGGATGATCGACGTCGCGGTTTTAACCGAACCACTGAAAAATGTTGTAAAAGGGTTTGAAGTGTTTGATATCGTCTCAAAAAGGGCAATTTTTGCCAACGAATATTCCACCTTTGAGGGCAAGAGGTGCCTGGTGATAGGGAGCGGAGCAGAAGCCTTTCTCTACTCCATGATGGCGAGAGAGCATGGATTTGACGTTATCATGACCAACCGTCATCCGATAGAAGATAAGAAGATGGAGATTTGTGAGAGATTTGGGATAAATTTTGTTGATTACTCCAAGGATGCCAGTCAGATCACTGGTACTGGCAACGATCTGCTAATCGACACCAGCGGGGACCCCGGAACAATATTCAGATTCCTGAAAACCCTGAATTACAATGGCGTCCTTATCCTGTTTGGCACGAACGGCCGTGCTCCACCGGCACAGCTCAACGGAAATGATATTGACTTTTTCATAGAACGGAACATTACATTAGCGGGAACTGTGGACGCTGCAAAAATACACTACATAAAAGCCCTTGAATACCTCAGGAAATGGAAATATACCTACGGTAACACTCTTTCTCAGCTTATCACCGGGACATACAAGCCCGAGGATCTGGAGATATTCACCAAAAAGCCTGCGGGCGAAATCAAGACCGTAATTAAGTGGTGATATCATGACGGAGATCCTGAACGGAACGCCCATAGCTGATAGGGTCATAGCATCATTAAAAACACGGGTGGAAGAACTTAAACACCATGATATCGAGCCTCACCTTTTCCTCGTACAGGTAGGCAGAAATGAGGCTGTGGAGACCTATGTCAGAGCAAAGATACGCAGGGGTGCGAAGATAGGTATCAGGGTGTCTCACCAGATACTTGATGAAAACATTACATATGATAACCTTAAGGGGGAGATCGCCAATGTTGCGGGACGCGACGACGTCAACGGGATAATGATAGAGAATCCCCTCCCAAAACATCTGGATTTCTTCAAGGCGGTCGAAAATATCCCATATTATAAGGATGTTGATGGCATGACACCGACAAACCAGGGTATGATAAACCTCAGGAATGAATTTCTCACGCCTGCTACAGCAGCCTCTGTCACTGAAATACTACAAAGTATGAATCTACCAGCCGGTACAACAGCATTGATAATAAATCGATCGCCAGTAGTCGGAAGGCCCCTTGCTATGATGCTTCTTAACAGAGATTATACCGTTACTGTATGCCATTCCAAAACAAAGGATATTAAATCCTTATCCAGGAACAGCGAAGTTCTCGTGACAGCAGTTGGTGTTCCGAACTTCATCGACAGGAGTTTTGTCACCGAAAACAGCATCGTGGTCGATGTTGGCATAAACCCTGTACAGGACACCATAAGGGGTGATGCAAATTATGAGGAACTCTTCGGATACGTCAGGGCAATAACCCCGGTTCCCGGTGGAGTTGGACCCATAACTGCGACCCTCATAATGGAGAATACAGTGCGGGCGACCGAATTTCAGAGCACCCTGAGTAAAGGATGAAAACCGGTATATCCGAACATGCATCGGAGCCTGCTGACATATATAATCAAAAATATTTATTTAAGTTTCGGAGATTAGCTTCATTGTGAATTCTGCACAGTCTGCCGAAGCGATTGAAAAAATCAGGACATTCTTGCGAACCAACTTATCCGGCAAACTGGCTGTTGTAGGCATCAGTGGGGGTGTTGACAGCGCGCTTGTGTTGAAGCTTCTATCCCTTTCAATTGATCGCGATAGAATTATTGCGCTATTCCTGCCTGACGGAAAAGCTCCCGGTAATGATGCTGCCGACGTTGAAGCTATCTCCATGGTTACAGGTGTTCCGATAAATACTATAAATATTCATGGAATTGTGACGGCCTTCGCAAGCACACTGGATGTTACTGACAGCAGGGCGTTGGGTAACATAAAGTCAAGAGCAAGGATGACTGTCCTGTACTATTATGCAAACCTTCACAACGGCATCGTGGTGGGAACCACCAACAAAAGCGAATACTATACCGGATATTACACAAAGTTTGGCGATGGGGGATGCGACCTGGAGCCAATTCTTCATCTTACAAAAACGGAAGTATGGAGAATGGCAAAGATGCTTGGCATTCCGGAAAGTGTCATCGCGAAGTCCCCGAGTGCAGGCCTCTGGGAGGGGCAGAGGGATGAAGATGAACTTGGCATGAAATATGAGGAAATAGATGCAGCAGTGGAGAAATTAGTGGAGCAGAAAAAAACACCATCCAATCAATGGGAAAAAAGAGTTTCGGACCTGATAAGAATGTCTGATCATAAGAGGAGGCCGCCGGAGTCAATGCTATAAAGGGAAGAAAAAGTGAATGCTGTCACAGTTTGCGTATGAATATTATCAAGTTAGTTTCGTTTTCATCCTGGCAGCATTCGCCATCCCGATCTCCAGAAAATTGACAATTGCCTATATACCAATCCTCATCCTCCTTGGAATTATGTTTGGACCGTTGCTGGGGATAATCAGCAACAGTTTCTCCATTTACCTGATGTCCGAGTTTGGAACCGTAGGGGTTGGGCTCCTTGGCGTCGTTATAATTCTGTATTCAGAAAGCCACCACATTGATTTCAGGGTTCTCAGGAGGCAATTTTTTCCCATTGCCATACTTGATACGCTGGGAATCACAATCACTGCTGTGATTGCAGCCCTGCTTTTCTCGGCACTCACTGGAGCTCCGCTCATAATAGGGTTTCTCTTTGGAGCCATAATTTCCCCAACGGACCCGGCCAGCCTGATACCAATATTCAGGAGGATAAGTGTCAATGAGAATATATCCGGAACCCTTGTGGGAGAGAGCCTCTTCAATGATCCCCTTGGAATTATCCTCTTCACTATCGGACTCGCATTTGTGGCTCCCGCTTCCAGCGATGTCCAACTATTCAGCGCATTCTCAAGCCACATCGGTATCTATTTGGGATCAATCGCATTTTTACTGATGCAGATAACTGTCCCGGCACTTATAGGTGTGGCGATTGGTTTCAGCGTCATATACCTCAACAAGTATCTTAATTTTGAAAGCCTGATAGTTGGGCTCTTGCTAGGTATAATAATACTGGAATTCACCATAATGGAGGCTTCTGGGATTACTCCATTCCCTGCGATTATAGCCACGGGAGCAATTGTGGGTAACTTCAACGACAAGAGCATATTCTGGAGCAGGGAAGCGGGATTCCAGGAAAATCTTTCCTTCCTCTTTCAGTCCATAATCTTCCTGCTTCTCGGTAGCATACTTACGCGTACAAATCTCGTCGATTACCTCCCAATGGGTGTTGCCCTTGCTCTTGGCGTTATATTTATCTCCAGGCCAGCTGCCGTCTTTTCATCCCTGTCCCTAATAAACCGGAAATTTTCAAAGAATCCAATAAATAACCGTGTTAAGCTGTTCATGTCGCTGGTCGGCCCAAGAGGAGTGGTTTCCGTGGTATTGTCCACAATTCCATACGTCCTTGGGGTTCAGGAAAATATTCCCATACTGATAAAGTACGGGCAGCCCATTTATGTCGGAGTCTCATTTGTTGTGATAATTTCAATAATACTCCAGACTATTTACACGCCCTTCATAGTAAAACGCCTCACGAGTGAGGGCCCAAGAGTATAATCACCTGTCTGCCTGAAAAGCGTCTATAACGGCGTCCCTGTCATGATAAAAGGAAAAGATCATGCTCGTGAACTCTTTGTATGATACCTTGTTCTGGCGGATCATGGATTCAAGTATATTCTTCCTTATCCGGACATCCCTTTCCATGACACTGACAGGTATTCCGTATCGTGATCCAATCTTTTCCAGGATATAGCTGAATCCGGAAGACCTGAACGTATCGTCTGAATTTATGGAGTAAACATTGTTCACTGTCGTATCCCCATGGTGAGAATCCACAGCCATTACCTCTGATATTGCTTTCACCCTCCGTCTCGTTTCCCCCTTAAATACAAAGTTTCCCATAACAATTGCAGCATCGAGGGACCCAATGAGGCTCCTAGGTATGTTGATAGGTTTTGCTTCCAACCTGTGAATCAGTGTTCCGATATCCTCGGCGTGGAATGTCGCGAGACCATACCTGCCTGTGGACATGGCCTGGAAGATGGTGAATGCCTCCCTGCCTCTGACCTCGCCTATCACTATGTAGTTGGGCCTGTGCCTGAGCGACGCGGTAAGAAGGTCGAACATGTCAATTTCACCAATTCGCTTTCCGCTTTCCGGGTCGTTCTTTCCTGTTCCCTCCCTTGAGATAAGAGAAAGCCAGTTTTCGTGGGGCAACCTCAGCTCGCGTGTGTCTTCAATTGTTATTATTTTCAGGTTCTGTGGTATGAACAGCAGGATGGAATTTAACATCACAGTCTTGCCTGATGCGGTTCCGCCTGTAACAATCATGTTGCTCCCGTATTCTATGCATACCCAGAGGTAAGCAAATATCTCCGTTGAAGCCGTTCCAAGCCTAATGAGATCGAGAGGAGTAAAAGGCTCTTTCCTGAATTTCCTAATTGAGAAGGCCGGGCCAGATGCCGTGACATAGTTTCCTATTGACGCCTGTATCCTTGAGCCGTCAGGCAAGGTGCTGTCTATGATGGGATCAGCAATTGAAATGTTCTTGCCGGAATCCTGGATTATCTTCCTTATGAAAAAATTCAGGTCCTCGTCGTCCTTGTAGACCACATTTGTAGGTATGTACCCGAATTCCTTTGTAAAGACATATATGTGCTTATTCGAGCCTTCACACGAAATGTCCTCCACGTCGGGATCGAGAAGAAGGCCAGTTATTTTTCCGTATTTTAAAGTGTCCCTCCTGACGTAATATCTTACGATCTCAATGTCAAGTGGGGTAAATTGTATTTCCGGAGAATTGGACTTCTTGCCTTTTCTCTTAAGCAGATCGGGAGGGTTATCGAAAGGTTTCCTGTTCCCGCCGTTCATGAAATCCCTCACATAACTCCTGTAAATGGGTTCTAGTTTTTGGTCAATCTGCGGCTCTATCAATTCATAAGTTATCTTATTGTCAAGAGGATCGCGCAAAATTCTTGAATAAATGGTTCCTGCCTCAATTTCCCGAAATGAGAGATCCTCATCGCCCTTCTCAATTCTCACAAGAGTCATTGGGATTTCCAATCAAAGCACCCCGAAGATTCCAAGCGCGACGACAGTCACAAGCAGTGTTATCCCAGTGAAAAATGCACCGGTTCCGAAGCTCCCATCCTTGAGAATTCCTGACATGAGGCCTGTACTTCCACCCTGAACAATGATTCCGCCACTGAATATCCTCTCTATTGTCGATGAACTGACGGTCTGAGCACTAAATCCAAGAGGGGAGAAATTGGATTCTGCTACCTTAGGGAGGAATGCGAGATCAATGGCCAGGACTACGAAAAAGAAAACTGCAAACGCTACATACATGACTAGGACAAAGTTCTTCATTTCCGAAATTCTGCCTTCCCTGATCACTTCAATTTCTCCGGTAAATTCTGAGATAAGCCTCAACACTTCCGAAACGTTATTCCCCGACTCGGTTGCCTTTCTTAGCACGGTAAATGCACGCTTTATCACCTGGGAGTGAATTTCGGCTTCTGACGATGAGACTGCCTCCTCAACGGGCGTACCAGCCGAAATCTTATCAGCTATACTCTTTATGAGCGGTGTCAGATGCCCGTATTCATTGTTCCCGGCACGAATGAGAGCTTGAGAGACCGGCAATCCAAAATTGGAGTATTCAGCGATATCCCGTAAGAGATCTGGAAGCCTCCTTTCCATCTCAATAATCTTCTGCCCCTGTGAATACTCGTAAAAGCCGTAAGGCGTAAGGGCGCCTATCAGTAGTATTGCGATAGCTGCTATTGGACTTGTCAGGATATCGAAATAGTGTATTTTTAGTATAATTCCGATTATAAGTAGAAAAATGGCAAATCCAAGTGAACCGTACATCACAATGGCCCTGTTGCTGTTCAAAATTCAACCTCCCTTAAGGTGCTTCTGATGAATATTGTAAAAACTGCTGTAATTGCAGGTATGATCAGGGCCACAATAAAAACTAGGAACAATATGAGGTTAACTGGCGGAGATGGGGCGAGGACAGCGATCACACCAACGATTATCATCAGCATCAGCGGAAAGGCGACGCCAACAGTTATGAAGCTCTCAGCCAGTACACCGATCGATTCGACATTCCGCTTGATGCCTATGGTAAGTTCAGAGTTGTATTGTCTTGCTTTACCTATGAAATAATCCTTCAGATTCCCTCCAGAATTCACGGTTGTTCCAATGCCGGATAGGAATTCCGAAAATTTTCTGGACGGGCTGAAACGGGATGCTTCCTTTATAGCTTCAAGAATGTCCATCCCAAATATATTTGTCATAACGCTGATGGAGTTCGCTTCCTTTGATATCTCGCCATAAAGCTCGAGTTTTCCAAGGTCAGATAAAATCCTGTCTATGGGAATGTCTGCGGAAGCCATTGCCGAAATGTAACCGATTGCCATGGGTAACTTTGCGTCAATATCCCTCTTCCTGGTGTGCGAGACAGTTGTGGGATAATAGACCAAGCCAACACCCCAGAGCAGTATTGCAAGAAATGCCACGGCAGATATTATAGCGGGATCAGACCTGGAAACAGCATAAACTGATACAGATAGAACAAGCACAGCTAGGATGAAGAAAATAGAATAGAAAGAAGCAAGTGACAGGTACTGAATCCTGGTCAATCCCATCTTTGATTTTTTTAATTCTGAATCTAGGCCCAACAACAATGTATGTTTCCGGAACACGCTACCAAAGATTTTGACAGAAGTTGAGAGAACTGGATCGGCCCTTGTGCTGGAAAGTTCATTCCTTGAAAAGTTCCCAGTCCCTCGCACAATCCTATTTTTAAAGGCACTCAGCCTTTCCCTGATTCCTGTTCTCAACCTAGCGTCCCCCTTTCCTGCTGTGTAAATGGTTTCCAAAATCCTGGATCGCCTGGTTCACGGCGGATATTCCCGTATCTCCTCTTTCCGCTAACATGTTGATAAGATCTATCCGCTTTTTGAAATCATTCTGTAGATCTTCAGCTGAATATTTCCGTAGGGCAGCGAACTTCGTGATGACATTGCTCTGTCCGTTGTATTCATGGACGTTGCGGGACGGATCGTACTCAAAGACCTTGTTGTAGATCAGCCCATTGCCGGCTTCCTCCTTCCCTTCTATTTCATCTATCTCCGTGACACGCCTTACCAGTCGATTGTTTATACGGACAAACTTGATTATGATGACTACATTCAGGTAGATTGCAAGAACACGTGGAACGTTTATGGGTTCGCTTTCAAGGCGGCTGATCAGGGTATCCATGGAATCCGCATGAAGTGTAGAGTATACCGTATGGCCAGTAGACATTGCCTGAAAGAGTGAATAGGTCTCGCTTCCTCTAACCTCTCCTACAACTATGTATGTAGGTCTCTGCCTCATTGCTATACGAACAAGGTCAAACGTGTCGATCTTGGATAGGTTTTCATCGTCCGGGCCGAGATCTATGTGCCCTTCCCTTACAACGGTCGCGATCCAGTTTTCATGAATAAAATTCAGCTCTCTCGTCTCCTCTATGCTGAAAACTTTAGAATTCTCAGGCATAAACATCAGCAATGCATTAAGAAGGGAGGTTTTACCCACGGCCGGCGGGCCTACAGCAATTCCGGAAGAACCACTCTCAACCATATACCAGAGATATACTGCCATTTCGCTGCTTATTGTCCCGTTTTTGACTAAGTCTATGACGGTGAACGGATTTTTCCTGAACAGCCTGATAGTGAACGCAGATCCCCGGGGTGAGATCTCTGTTCCGTAAACTGCCTGGATCCTGTGACCATCAGGTGAAGTGCCATCAAGGATGGGATCGTTTATGGAGACCCCCTGATCGCAAATGCTTGCAAGTTTTATGACAAATGAGTTAAGCTGATCCGCATCTGTAAAAATCAAATTAGT
>JAJZOM010000249.1 GCA_021811505.1 Thermoplasmata archaeon
GCTTTGCCTTGACCTTCAGCATGGACCCGCGGGGAAGGTGGATGAACTTGCCATCAAACCAGTCCGGATTCTCCCTAAGTCTCTGGAGCTCGGCGTACCTCATCCCCGTGAGGAGCAGGGAGGTGCATATCTTCCTGGTGCACGGATCCATGGCCTCCCTTATGGTCTCGAATTCAGAAGGCCTGAGTATTCTCACCTGGAACTTTTCAGAAGATCTTACTATGGCTCTCAACGTGCTGTTAAGTCCATGATAAAACTTAACGTTTTTCATATCTCTTCTCCAGGGCGACCACGCGGATCCGGATGATGTGTATTTAAACCCAGTTAAGTTTTACTCTAAAACTTAACTTAAGTGGTTGGGGAAATTTGATCCCCAATAGATTTATTTATATTTTAGATGAAGATAAACAAATGAACAGAGATGGGTAATCCAGAATCGGTAGCTCGGTATTTTTCTAAAAAAGGGTTGCAGTGGTCAAGATACGGCTCATTAGAACAATATGTGAAGCAAGTTGGGAGAGACGCCATAGCGGACGATTTCAGAAACGACCCAGAATTTGAAACGGTTTGTGAGTATGCCAAACAAGTAGGAGAACTTCAGCTTCGATCAGATATTACTAAGTCAGTAGAAGATCTCGCAGGCTTGGTGTTCGGCATCCCGTTTGTAGGAGCTCTCGATGTCATAATCGGGGCAATTGAGGATGCCTGTGGACATAAATTTCTTGCTGGTAGATTAATAAAGGGTGGGATCTTGATTTTAACGGCGGCTGCAATCGCCTCGGCATTCTCTGGCAGCAAAAAGAAGTAAGGTTTTCTCATGTTGTCAGTAAATGATCCCCGAGAGTGTAAAGCGATTACCAGACAGAAGTTACTCCGTTGATGGACTGTCTGCAATTGGATCGTAATAATAACGATTATTATCTCCCGTCAATTTATAATTCGTAGGACAGCTTTACGGTCCACGGGCAGTAATCACATCATTGTGCCATATTTTCATTTCGCAAGCAGTCGTCTAGCACATAGAAAACATGGAAACCATCATTACCACGTGATTAATCCTATGAATCATACATGGCATGGACCAAATTGTGGCCATAATTTATGTTACATCATAACCGTCATTCGCCGAATCATCTAAAAATCCTTTCATTTCGGGCGTGGAGAGAAAAATGTGTAACCTGTTTCGTAGGCCCTCGAGTGTGAGATCCCAGCTGAGCTCAGGGGAAAAAATTCGGCGATTGATGAATCAGATTATCCCAATGCCAAGGAGTATGAGGAAAAGTCCACCAAGCATTCCTACCATACTGATGTATTTTATAATATCTATCCTGTCAGAGTGCCTATACATAGTCCTGCCATGATAAGTCATTATAAATCTTTTTCCTGTTCCTCACGATGGAGATACACCGCAGCAAATCCCGTAAATGCTGCAGTTCCAAACCATACTTCAGCAGCCGATAATTTTGTCAGCTCAAACAATTCAATAATACCACTTGCAGCAGGTATTGAGAACACCTCGAATGCAGCAAGCAAAGACAGAAAAGATAATCCTCCAAGGACATGTTTTAGCTTGAGGTGGAACGCATCGTCAGCTCTCCTCAGCTTCCCTGCGGGAGTCTTCTTATTGCGTTTTACTGTACTCATCCCTTCTCCTCCTTAGTTTTATCCTGTGTTTTTCCTTTTTCAAATTGATCTTTTCAAACTCCGGTATTTAAAGCAGCCAGAAAATCGACCCTGAATCTCCCTTTGATTCATGTATATATAATAATAGGATAGGAGAGCAGCCGCCGCGGCATGACATTCTCCTCTCCGGATATCCCATTCCCTGTAATTTCCGGCGGTGTCATGCCGGTGTTACATGGGTCTTTGCATGACATCATTTCTTCTCATCCCTGCCCGGATCATGATCACCCTCATTCCCGGGCTTCTTCTCAAGCTCCTTTGCCGTCATCTCTGCAAGATGTTCTATCATCCGCTTCATTTCGGGAGTTATCTTCTCACCCTTCCGTATCAGCTTCGAGGCCATGAGGTCGAAGATCTCCTCCTTTGTCATGCCAGGTCTTGCGGGAGTGTTCATGGGATCCAGCGGATCCTCTTCCTGTTTCACCTCGGCAATATCCCTGCCGGTGTTCACATAACCCTCGCAGTTCGGGCAGACCGTCCTCTTTGCCCCTCCCGTATATGTCCATTCGTAGCCGCAGTGCCTGCACTTCACCCTTGTGCCTGTGGGTTCCTTCTCCTCCATCTCAGCCACGTACACGCGGTGATCGCAGTTTGGACATCTTGCAACCGCCCTGTGGCCGGAATAATCCCACTCGTATCCGCACTCGTCGCACTGGACCCTGACAGCAGGTCTTCCGTTCTTCATTACAAGGTTGCCGCCGTCAAGCAGTTCTAGCTCCTCCTGGAATTCTTTGAACCTGGATTCCATGTATTCCTTCTTCTTTGCCTCGTATTTCTCCCACAGATCCTTGGAGGGCAGCTGGAACTTCACCATCTTCACGACTATCTCCGAAATTCCTCTGCGGATCCTGGGAAACTTTGCAAGCGGATGCTCCGGATCGAATGCGTTACGCGAGAGCAGCTTCATCTTCATGAGGCCCTGAACATCGGTCGACTCGAATCTTATGTGAACAAGCTTCCTTGACTGCCGCTCAATGAACGTCTCATCAGGTACGGTTATAAACGTGAGAATCTGCTTGTACCTGAATCCCTGTGTCAGCATCCCGAACACACGTGCGGACATCTCCTGCCAGAGCCTTGCATTGATCCCCAGGCCTGCATCGTCGAACACTATCACTGATCCTGGAGGAAGGCCTGAATTGACAAGTGACAGGAATTCCTTCACGGTGAAAACGATCCTGTCGACGGAGAAGCCTGGATCGATCCTTTCTGCCAGCCTTATGGATGACAGGGATTTTCCGGAGCCGGTGTCGTGTTCGGAACCATCTACCTTATATTAAGCGTGGGGCTCGCAAAATCTGTTAACATCTTCTATCTGCTTGGAGTAATCTTTCCCTTCGCGGGTGCGACACTGGCTATAATCAGGCTACATCTTTACGGGTTCGAGGTGTTTTCTGTAATAAACATAGGGTTCGATGTCTTTGTGGTGCCAGCGTGTGCGTTCTTATTCATAAAATATAGAAGAGGTAGGATCATTGAATAATTTATCAGAGGAAACAGGAAAGATCAAACGACATGTAATATGTGCTTGCGGAGCAACCAAAGAATGCAACAATGATGTTGGACCTGTGAAGGCATCAGGTTATTTGGCAGCACTATGAAAGGAGAGTAAATTATGGAACTATCGCAAGATGAGGCGAATAACCTAATAATGATCGAAAAGAAGAGAAATGGAAACCAGTCATACATGTTTCCTTCCCCGGGTACCCATACTGTTGTGCCTCTCCTGTCGCTGGATGGAACTATTGAATTCACTCTAAACTTCTATCACGCAATCAAAAAGCGAAACAAGATCCAAGCGGCCGAACTCTATGAAAAAGGAGTATTGCTACTGAGGATGTGTATAGGAGGAAAAAATCATATCAACCCACAAGGAAGTGCACCTCTATCTTTATTCTCGGCCCTGGAAGGGCGGGACACTGGAGAAAATCACCTCCATTACTATGTTGAAGGATGGGGAACCAGCTGGTCTATCCCACTGGACATTGACCCGAACCTATTTTATCCTTTGACTCGTTTATCATACTATTTTATGGACCTATGCCATGTAGTTGATAAGCCAGTTATGATTGGAGGTCTATGATGGAAGTATCCACTGTCGCTTTGATGATTGACGAATATGCAAAATGGCTCAGAAGCAGGGTTGAAATTAAAAAGATAAACGAAACCGATTATGTTGAAATTACTACTCCTTTTCTAGATCGGGACAACGATACAATCCAGCTTTTCATGAAAGAGACAGAGGATAAAAAAATCCTTCTTTCCGATGGAGGGGACACAATCTCAGAGCTTGAGACAATCGGAATTGATGTTTCGAGAGGAAGGAGAAAGGAACTTGTGGAAACAATACTCAGACAGAATGGTGCTAAGTTGGATAATTCCGAGATTGCAGTCATTACTACCTATGAAAATTTCCCAATTGCCAAGAACAATATAATACGTGCAATTCTTGCTATTAATGACCTGTATTACCTGACCTCCAGGACCGTTTCGACAGTCTTCAAGGAAGAGGTAGAGGAATTCCTGCAGAAGAACGAGATCCGGTATTCCACGGGGTTTGGGCTGATCGGTAGAAGTGGCCTCTACCAGCCATTTCATTTCCTAATACAGTCAGCTCACCGTGACATCGTGATGCAGGCAATAGGCAGGCCGATAAGGCAGTGGATATCCCTTTTCATAATGTCCTGGAGTGATGTAGCGGCTCTCAGGGGCCATGATACGGTGTCATTTGGTGTGCTCAATGATGAAGCTGTCAGCGTCGATGAGAGCCTGATAATGGCTATGAAAACCTATGATATCAGACCCTTTCTGTGGTCAAAAAAGGAAGTGTTGCTTGCTGAGATCAGAGGATAGCGATGTGGGCAGATTATGAAGAAAAATGCAATTAGGCATGCAATTATTTTGCGTGGTCCACCTGGGGCTGGAAAGACATCGGTAATCAAATATCTTCATAAAAAACTGCAAACCAATACTTCAGTACGCATTGTTAATCTTGACGCTGAGTGGGGAGATGACCGCTTTGGAAGTACAGAGCCTAGGCACTACTCCGACCTAGAGAGACTTACTGAGGAAATCGTGTTGGTTGAGATAGGATATGGGAACGATGCAACCTTTAGACCGAAGGTTTGGTGCGATAAACTGAAGAATGCAGGATATAATCTTAGCTTATTTCTTCTTGGATGCTCAGAAGATATCTGCATCAAAAGAGTTAAACAAAGGAATGCTGGAATGCTAGAATCATACGCAAGAGACTTTTGGAAAAGATATCAGTGCAACCTCGAATTCACTGATTTTCCTTCGCATGCAGGGGTCAACCAAGTTGAGTTCAATACCGACGCACTGAGTCCAGATGAAATCTCAGAGAAAATTCGTAATGAAGTTGGCTTTTAAAGAGTATTTACCATATCAGAAATTGACAGGAGTTCGGAAGATCGTAGGCAGGAGAGCAGGGGAAGACTACGGATAGAATCACTTACACAAAGGCTAGCTGAGCCAGACTGGTAATCGCATGCGCGCATAGGAAAATAAGATATGATCCAGATAAGAAGTGATTGTCAACTAAACCTACCTTCGTAATGCCGGTAAAAAGTATATAAAACCCCGGTCAGGAATTTCTGTCAACTTTAAGAGTAGCTCTCTGCACAATTCCCTGAGGTCTCTCAAATCCATGATTGCGAAATATCTTCATGCCTTCGTGGCAATCCTTATTAACGGACTGGCGGTAAAACATGTGAGTTGATTATCTTGCCAAGCACATGCCATTGCGGAAACGTTTTTATGCCATCCGGCTGCTGTCATAGGGGGTGAAATTCCACCAGTATCCGCATCCCCATTTCTTTGTCCCATTGTGGTCCAGAGGGGTTAGCATATTCTATAACCTTCTGCGGCTCTCCGAATATCTCAATCATATCAAGACTAACCGTTGGTGGGTTCATGAGGTATTTACACGCGCTACCTGACAGACCATAGCAGATTTGACATGAACGACTCGGCGCGTTCTACAATGGACTTGAAGCTGTGCCCCTCCAACTCATTGGCAATGTTTTCAGGCAAAAGAACGTATCTCCAGGTTTTAGGTTGATTCTCTGGATGATTATTTGCATTTGATACAGTTCTGCAGAACTGCTGGGCCGCGATCATCTTCGACTTAACGTCAATATCGTTGTATGCATCTTTCTCTGATTTGGTCTCAAAAATGAACATAGCGTCACCCGTTTTAATCAGGAAATCCGGGTAGTATCTCCCTATGAAACCCTTGCTGTCCAGATAGGCTATGGAGAACCTGTGAACGTATTGATCAAGTTTAACATACGCTGAAACACCCGAATCCTTCTCCAAAACAGATTCAGCAAAACGCTTTTCAAAGCCCCCCCTTGGTCCGAAGTCAAGGTACGGATAGATGCACCTTCTCGTCCTGAGCGATCTCTCAATGGAAACTTTCAACTCGCGGTATGTTGATAGGGAGACCCACTCAACCACCGTTGAACTCACTGCCCTCTTATTCGAAATGAATCGTGTTATTCCTTTCCTCAGATTAGTTACAATAAACTCTAGAAGCTGGAAATTCCTCAACTTAACGGCATTGTCCTGGATGTTAAAGTCGATCTTCCGCCCGAACAGGATTCCTGAAACATACTTGTCCGTCATTGCGGCTATTTCGCTGAAGTATCTTGTGAGCCAGCTCATATTCCTGCTTCCACCTATGATCTCAAGCGTGGCATTTCTCAGAAAACTGGTATAGCTGAAATCTTTTTCTTCCATATTCCAGTCCTGCATGAACTTGGTCTGTGGGTGAAAATCGGTTATTATAATTGATTTAGGTTCGAGCTGATCAAACGGCACCGGACATGGTTGCAGTTCATTCACGTCAAAATATGAGAAATCGATTTCTTCCTGAACAGTGTCCCGATATGATGCGGGCCAACATAGATCAAATTCTGCGATTCTGCTCTCATCTATCGTTACCAGAATACGCTTGGAGTCAAGTGCTAGGGTTTTTGATTCGCCGGAAGAAAGCAAAGCACCAGCATTTTTCAGATCAGTATATATCTGGTTGTACTTCGGATGTTCAACTATGAAAAGGAAATCATATGAGTTGATGAGAGGCTCGTTCTTCCTCAACAATTCCATGTTCTGAAGCTTTGGTTCCCAGTATTCATCCTCCGTGAACATCAGCCTGATTCCTCTTCCTATGATTTGCTCTGTCAGTAGGTCGGAATCTGAGGGCCTGAGCACCACAAGTACACAAACGTTTCTCACGTCGAAACCCTCCTTCAGCATCATAACGCTAACAATTACTCTGACTTTACTCTCATAAGCGTCGCTGGCAAATATTTTCTCCTTAAGGCTCTTGTACTCATCCTCTGACAGACTATCTTTCTTATCACTGTGTATGGTAAGCACGTGTGTTCCCTCTTCATCTCCAGCGAGCTGTTTCACATATCCTGATATTTCCTCTGCTTCAGCGTTGTCGCCTGCTACGATGAACATTAATGGTTTCTTCTGAATATCCAGTTTCCTGAAGTCATCTTCCAGCTGCTGCAGTTTCTCGTAGCCAACATGCAGCATGTGTCTCTGGACATCGCTCAAGCTCAGGATTTTCTGCGCCTCGTCTTTGTGTGCCGTGACAGTGAATTTCTCGTTCTCGGACAGATTTTCAATCTTTTCAGAAAGATAGGAACTTTTCTCTATGAATATCTGCTTTACCAGCATGTCATTCATGGCCTCGACGAGTCCATAGTCATAGATGACATGCTTCATCCACTCCTTCTTCTTGCCGTTGATTGCATATGGTGTTGCCGTAAAATCATACTGGATAAACGGTCTGCCCTGTTTATCTTTGATATTTGCGTATAGCCTTTCAACTGATTCCTGCCACCTCTTCATTTCCTTGTCCGATGCATTGTGCAGGTGATGTGCCTCATCGTTTATTACAACGAGGGAGTCGTTTGCAGTCAGGAACTCATAGAAATTCTGAACCCTGAAGGAGTCACGGTCTTCTCTGAATTCTATTCCCAGGTCTTCCGAGATCGTTCTTTCCCTGCCGGTGACGTCAATTAGTTGATGCCAGTTTGTGATCATTACATATGGTTCGCTAGTTGGCTGGGTGTGTCCAGTGATATCATCCTTGGTGTAAATCCTCAGGTCAAATTCCGACCGCCATGATTCCGGCATGAACAGATCGTTTTCCAGGTCGGACGTCAGCTTGTCCCTTTTTCCATCTTTCACCTTTCCGAGGAAACTGTCAAGCAGGCGCTCATATACTATGTTTCCTGGCGCCACAAGCAGGAAGTATGGCGAGAAACGTCCATCGTCGTGTTTCAGTTTGTTGAAGTACTGCCAGACAGTCAAAGCA
Organism: Thermoplasmata archaeon; assembly: GCA_021811505.1. The sequence goes on from JAJZOM010000249.1 coordinate 8,039, forward strand.
TTAATCACCCACGTTTTTCCTGTGCCAGTCGCCATCTTGATGGCAAACCTCGGGAATGTCATTTTTTCCAGCTCCTTTTCTATGCCTTTTCCTTGGATCTCTTCGCCATCAAATAAGTTGAAAAGTTCTCCGGGTGTTGGAGCACCAAGCACCTCATAACAGTAGACTATAGTTTCTATGGCCCTTCTCTGGGAAAGATGAAATCTTGTACTCTCATGAATTTCCGTGTTGAACCAGTATTCTAGGAGTTCCCTTGTTACAGGTGTTATGTTCCTCCCATCCTGAGAGGCGTATC
>JAJZOM010000087.1 GCA_021811505.1 Thermoplasmata archaeon
AGATATCCGATATGATCAATGGTTAAATTCCCGATTTCGATAATGTGTCATGGACTTCATATCAGCGAAGATCAGGATTGTGTCTGTATTTGCAGGCATGCTCATTGCTGGCATTGCCACGCTGATCATACTTGGAGTCATGTATTTTATGTTTGGAACGGCAATTTCAATTTTCATGATAGGTTTAATTCTTGGGGCTATCCTAGTTATTGACCTAATCCAGTGGCTATTGTCCCCTTATTTCATCGGAATGGCATACAGGCTGACACCTGTTCCCGAAACTGACCCTCAGTTCACATGGCTTATTGAAATTGTCAGGAAAGTTGCTCAGAATAACAATCAGAAAATGCCGAGAGTATACATTGCTGAAGTTGACTTCCCCAATGCTTTTGCCTATGGTTCACCAATAGCGAGAAGAAGACTTGCAATAACGAGATCACTGACCAGAATCCTGAATCATGAGGAGATTGAGGCTGTGGTGGGACATGAAATAGGACACCTGAGGCACAGGGACGTTGAACTGCTGATGGCCATCGGCCTTATCCCAACCATTGTTTTCTACCTTGGTTACATGTTGCTGTTTTCGGGCAGGAGCCAGCGGCAGAGTGGAAATGCCCTCCTCATAGCAATTGCCCTGATGGTGATCAGCTTCCTGTTTAGCATTCTGATTCTTGGAGTCAACAGGCTCAGGGAGACATATGCGGACGTGAATGCTGCAAAAACGGTTGAGGGTGGAGCGGGTAACCTGCAAACTGCGCTCGCCAAGATAGTCAGCAGCACTGGAACCGGACAAACTGTCAGGCGTAATGCCACATCCGGTTTCTCTAATATGTTATTATTCTCAAGTGTCAATGATGCTCATCCGGCGAACCATATCAGTCTGCTCGAAGAATGGAGGAGGATAAAGCCCCCGAGATTTTCCTCATTTTTCAGCGATCATCCGCATCCTGCCAGGCGAATTCAGTTGCTGGAAAATTACAGGGAACGGTGAACATCCTACGCCGATTTCTTTGTTATAAGGAATCTGCATACGTCGCTTCCATCCACCTGTCTGTGAGTGGAGCTGACATCCATGTCCAGGACGGAGGAGAAAAGCTTTGTTTCGAGAGTGCAGGCTATACCGAATCTCCTGGATATTTTGAAAATCGGGCAGTTGTATTCCAGAAGCTCGTAACTGTCTTTCCCCTGCCTCTTGAGTTCCGGAAAATAGTTTTCCTCTTCCCTTATTCTTGTGAGCCCCTCCACTTTGCGCTGGCCTGCCAGGGTATTAAGGCGCTTCTCATAGTCAATCCGAATCTGTTTGTATCTGTCATTGAGGAAGCTTTTTGCTATCTCTCCCCTGTTTGTCTTTTCGAGATATTCAAGCAATCCGTCAAGCAGCCATTCGCTTGATGATGTCATTTTCTCTTTCGAAATGTCCTTTACTTGGAACACATAGTACGGACGGCCTACACTTGCCTTCACGAGGCTCCTTTCAACCATCCCCTGGCTTTCAAGTCTCTTAATGTGGTTGAGCACCGCCATTTTTGAAATCTGAATTTTCTCAGCAAGCTCCTTCAGGCTGAGGGGACCCAGAGATTTCAACGTGAGAATTATTCTGGTTTCCGATGGATAAGTCGTCATAATTCTTCCATACATTCCCTATATTTATTATTAATGTTATGACTATACAAAGTTTATAAATTGCATATTTTATAAATATATCTTGCTAACTTTGATCATGACATGCAAGACAATTATACGAGTAATTCGCAAAAACTCTAAATGCACCAGACCCGTGAGAAAACTCTATTGTGCTTCTGAAGCGGCATCACTAGCATATTATCCGCGTCTGCTCGAACTCTACATAATCGAACGGTGCCAATGATCATGGACCGAAATTCCAAGAGGTTTGTAGTCGCGCGATTCCTGAGTATAATGTCGCTTTTTCCTGTGGAGATATTCATAACATTTCAGTTATCTTCATCGCCACTTTACTTCGGCCTTTTCGGTGCAACCATACTTGCAGGATTAATAGTAAGATTCTTATTCCAGCCAATTCTTTCCGATGTTATTGACAGATATTCAAGAGTAAGAATCCAGATCACGGCCCAGATCATCAGCACGACATTCCTAATGTCGATATTCCTGCTATTCAATGTTGTAGGAAATTCAACTCCAGGAATATACGTGTTGATCGCTATAATGAACGATCTGTATTACATGGTTTCATATCAGGTGCAGCAGGCTCTGGCCCAGAGCGTGTTCAGTCAAAACATGTACGGCCGCCTCAATGGCGTCAATGAAATAATGGGACAGTTGCCCGTGGTCCTTGGATCTGCCATGACATCCCTTGTGTTGATCTTCCTTAATTTCAGGGAACTGATACTCGTATCCGCCCTATTTCAGGTAGTCGGGATAATTGCATTCTGGGTAGTAAAGGACGGTTTCGAACCTACCGCAAACCCTAAAAAAGGTAGAGTCTATTCGAACTATTCTGAATCATACGGATACCTCAGGAAAAACCGGAAACCTGTTCTGTTCATCTATCTGCTAAATTTTCCCTTCATTGCAGTTGTTGCGGGAAATTATCTGAAACCCATATTTATTGTCAGCGTTCTTGCCCAGAGTTCCTCCTTCCTTGCCATTTCAGAAAGTGTCTATGCCGGCGTCGCAATCCTTGCAGGGGCTATTGTTCCACTGGTTATGGAAAGGGTAGGCGGGATGAAAACGGTCTACATGTGCACCACAATATTCTTCGTGGGTAGTCTGCTCATTCCCGTTGCCCCGCTGTGGTATCTCTTCCTGATCTTTCAGATTCTGCATGGCTTCGGAAACCCTGGAACAAGGATAGCGAGAAATACCATAGTCATGAAATCCGTACCCAAAAATGAGATGGGTAGATTCAACGGTTCGGTTCAGCTGTTGACCACAATGACAAGGATCATCCTTATTTCAGTCAGTATGCTGGAGGTGTTGAGTGTTGGTGCAGGAACACTTATTTTCGCGATTGGCACGATTGTCTTTGTTGCTGAGATGCTGGCAGGAATTCTTCTGTCCAGGAATCCTGATGTTAAGTCATACTTTGGTATTTCATCCCTTGGCAAAGTGGAACCAGCCTGAATCGCGGCCTAATCTGCGTACGAGTCCTTGAGGGATTCATAAATACGTGACTGGATCTCATCCGCTGGTTTGCTGGAGATCACATCTTCGATGAATGACTCAGGTTTGTCAATGTATCCAAGAAGAATCCCAATTTTTTTCGGTATCAGTTCTTCTCTCACTATTTTATCGTATGCCCTCATATTAAACAGTGAGGTTTTTCCGACATTGATCCCTCCACGCAGGCTTACATAAGCTATTCCGCCATGGATACTGTCTGGAGAAACTCCTAGATATTTCTGAAGCACCCTCGTGTAAAGCCATACCTGATGCCAATAACTACTCTCCTCCTTCTTGGATGTTTTATAGTCTACAACGAGGAATTCGTTGCCGGTTTCATTCACGAAGACTGCGTCTATTTTCGCCTTAATTGAAATATTGGGGAAATTTTCGGTGCCTGCAAGGAGATCTGACAGCGGAATGGATAGATCGTACTCATTGTATTTTGCAGGAACCACATATTTTTCGCCGATCTGCTTCAGTATTGTCCTGAAATTGATGAAATCCTGCATAAGGTTCTCTGGTATCTGATCCTCTCTTATTTTACCCTCAGAATAGCCGGAAGCGAGTTCATGAAAACTGGTTCCAAACTTTGTAGATTCAGTCCATAGTGACAAACCCATTATGTTTGTTTGCAGGAACTTAAGAGGTTCGTTAATGCCTGACAGCATGGAATATGATATGCTGTTCAGAGACTTGAAGTAGTCAAATATCCTCTTCTCCAGCCATTTTTTGGATTTTTCAAGCAGATCTCTTGCTTCCTCAGTTCTGCCGGAAATGAAGAGTGCATATGCCTCATCGAATTTCCTCCCGGAATGTCCCCCCTTTTCTGCTGAAAGCGGTAGTTCCCGGCAGATATCCGGATCAATAAGAAATTCGTCCTTCAGCTTTTCTCTTACTACTATACTGAGCTTATCCTTTGGCCTCGTGATCGCAACGAAATCTATCCTAAGCGGCTCTTCGCTCAGGTCTTCATTCACATCCAGCCCTGTTACCTGTTTTATTATGCCGGAAGCCATGATATCGAAGAAACCCAGGGGTGAAGAAGGCGAGGCTGGCACATAGATCACCTCATCAAATTCCAGTCCCTTGGCTTTGTGAACGGTGAGCAGGTTCACGTTTGATTTCTGGAGGTCTATCTCTTCCTCACTTGAGGCAAAAATCAGGTAGTTGAAGTATTCTTCCACGCTGAATTCCCGGAATATGTCGAAGAATTCATGTGATGCCTCACTGATGGATTTTGCAGCGACATAATAGTCATTCCCCAGGGTGACAGACAGTGGCAGGATCACCTCTCGCAATACCGTGCTTATCATTTCGGAGCCCACGCACATGGATCTGTATTTTGCAATGTTATCCGGGAGCAAATCCTTGAAATCGCTGGTGGCTTTAACCTTCCTGAATAAATCCGTGGCTTCCATTAATGTGAGACCGGAGAAGGGAGTTAGGAGCGCACGGGCAACCACGAACTGATCCATGGACAATAGTCCCCTGAGGAAAGAGATTATCTCGGATGCGGCATTGAAGCTCGCATTATATGGCATTGTGGATGAATATGATATCCCAAGATCGTCAAGGTATGCGGATATCTTGGATATTTGCCCGTTTGTTCTGGCAATTATGGCGTATTGCCGGGTCTCTCCATTATGTGCGTCCATGGATTGTTTAAGGATATTGCAGGAAACACGTTCGGGGATGTCGGCGATAATAAGGTCGACTTTTTCACCCTGCCGGCCTTCATGGCTCCTAAGATCCCTCAATTCATCTTCGTATGATTTATCTGTGCTTTTAGAAAGGAAATAGCTTTTTGCGTAGTTCAGAATGTTATCCGAACTCCTGTAATTGCTGCTTTTTGACAGTTTCCTGAAGTCAGTGTTCTGCAGATAGCTGTTGAATGAGCTCAGGCTGCCTCCCTGGAACCCGAATATGGACTGTTTCCTGTCTCCAACGAAAATCCTGTTTCTTCCAAGTTCCCTGGCAATCATTGTCTGGATCTGGTTCAGGTCCTGGAATTCGTCGACAAGGACATATCTGTATTTTCTGGAATTATTCAGTTCCAGGAATTGGGAAAGTATGTCGTTGTAATCCATCAATTTTCTTTCACTCTTGAATACCTCGTAGAACATGAATACCTGCAGGAAATCGTTGATAAGCCGATCGAACTGCTTCTCATCAATTGTCTTGTTCTTGAGGAAAACCGGATTCATCTTTACAATATCTTTCACTTTCTCGATGTCAACCTTGTCAGGAGTGATTCTGAAACTTTTCAGGTAACGTATAATATTCTCAGTCCTTGGCGTTATATCTGAGAGAAGGTATTCGTCCTGGTAAGTGAATGTACCCAGCTCCGAAAATTTCTTAAATATCAGGTAACGAAGCGTGGTGTTGGATACCAGGTTAACTGGCTTGCCTCCAGATTCCAGCATTTTTGCAGCATGGCTGTGAATCGTGCTCACGGATATCCGCATCCCTTCTTTTCTCAACTCCGGTTTATCCTTAAGGTCATAGAGAATCCGGCTTCTCATCTCATCAGCTGCCTTGTTGGTGAAGGTGACGCAGAGTATCTCGTCGCCAGGAACGTTTTCCCTCAGGAGAGAAATCACCGTATCGACAATCTCCCATGTTTTTCCAGTGCCTGGATTTGCAACCACTATGGTGTCCTTCAGGCTCCCGTTTTCCAGTTTCACAATTCGCACACTCCGATGATGTTCATATACCGGGGAGTTTAAAAATCAATTCCTTTCCTTGCTGGGATTCCCTGAGAATACGGATGCCTTATCTCTCTCATCTCAGTTATCAGGTTTGCCCTCTCAAGCACTTCGTCTGGCATTTTTCTCCCGGTCAGTACCATCTCAACATTTCCGGGCCTTTTGTCTATGAATTCCAGCAACTCGTCCATCCGCAGAAGATTGTAATACAATGCCACATTTACTTCATCCATTATGATTATGTCCCACTCACCATTGTATACTTCCGATTTCATTTTGTCAAAAGCGTTCCTTACCTTAATCCGATAGTCCTCTGGAGGAGATCCCTTTGGGCATATCACCAGATTCTTGACTTTCTGTTGATCCTCAACAGGTATATCTCCTTCCCAAGCAATGAAATAGGGCATGCCCACATACTCAACCTTTAGCTTCTCCCCGAATAGCTTGGACGACTTGTTTTCACCATATATCCCCATTTTCATGAACTGTATTATGTAAACCCTGAGTCCCCATCCCAGAGCTCTGAAAGCCAGGCCGAAAGCCGCAGTCGTCTTTCCTTTCCCGTCTCCCGTATATACCTCAAGCAATCCATTCTTCAACTTAACCATCTGATATGCACCCCTGGAATCTCAGTGAATCGAAATGAATAAACAGCATTTTAACTATCGCTGGAATTGCAGTTCATGCTTAATCTCCTTCTCGTGGACACTGAGCTTGAAATAGTTCCAAAAATCATGGCCGACGACTATGCCATAAGGATTAACGCCAAAAAAAGGAAGAAGCCCGCATCCAAGTTGCTGCTGGATTCAAATTTCATGCATGCTGCAATAGAAAGGTATTTTCCATCTGAATCCAACAGGAGAGGGAGACCGGACATAGTTTACCATTTCCTGGAAGTAGCGATGGAAAGCATATTGAACAAGAAAGGGGAAATGAGAGTATGGATACACACAAGAAACAACCTGATCGTTGAGTTGAATCCCGAGGTGAGACTACCGAAATCCTACAACAGATTCGTAGGATTGATGGAAGACCTCTTTGACAAAGGCCAGATAATGGGACCGGACGGATTCCTGTTAAGGCTGCATGACGGCGATTTCAAGACGTTACTGGAATTGTCCGGACATTCAAAACCGGTTATTCTGTCGCCAAAGGGGACTAAAACAAACATAAGAAAAGTGTTCGACGTATCCGGGAAAGACACGAGCGTCATAATAGGTGGTTTCTCAGAGGGTGACTTCAGATCTCCCGTGTACGATCTTGGACATGGGTATTCAATATTCGATGAAGAACTAACTATATGGTCTGTTGGCATGGAACTGATCTGCCAGTATGAAAGAGACTTCAATGTAGTGTGAGACCATAATATCGCTATGCAAAGATTATGGAATAAGCTGATCCAGTTGTATCTCAGTCTCCAGACACCTTATTACATCCGCATTTCACGAAGCATATACTCCCCTTCATTGGTTATCACCCCCAAACAGCCTGACCTTTTAAAATGCCGGGCATGTTCCGGATCGTTCACAGTCCATGGTATAACTGTGCTGCCGTCTTTGATGAATGCATCAAGTTCCTGATCTGTGTGCAACCCGCTTTCCGGCAGAAGCACGTCGAAATCCCGTAAGAAGTAGTTTTTTTCCGTATTCTGCTGAAAAAATGCCGAGAGAGTGGCCCGGTCATAGTCAATCCCGATTCTGATATTTTGATCAAGTTTCTTTACCTCCTTGAGAGAATATGGATTGAACGAGATCACCACGACATTATCAAGCAACGAATATTCATGAATGAGATTTACAACCTTGTACGGAAGGTCGTTTCTTATCATGGTTCCATCTTCCCTGACTGTTTTGAGCTCTATGAAAAAATTGAAGGAATCCATTGATTTAATCACGTTTTCCAGAGTCGGTATCCGCCCATCACCAGTTATCCTGATTCCGGATACTTCCTCCCAGGTCAAGTCAGAAAGTTCTTTATTCATTCCTGTAAGCCTCCTGAGATCGAAGTCATGGAATACAACCGGAACACGATCCGACGTAAGTTGTACATCCAGTTCCACTGCGTCCAGACCGGCGTCTCTGGCTGCCATAAATGATTTCAATGTATTTTCCGTATATTTGGTAGGCAGTCCCCTGTGACCTATTATCAGAAACTTGCTATCGGAAAGAAAATGCATGAGAATATGAAGGTGTTTCAGATTATAAGCTTGATCCGGCTTATTCCGCGTGATCTCCTTCCTCGCATGAAGCTTCCCGTTCCAAATGCTGCATGTGAATTAAACAATATTTTCTGTCAACCTATGAATTCCCGCTAACAAATGTTAAATATTCCAGACACAATCTAAATTCCTGTAATTATGACTGAAAAAAATTGC
>JAJZOM010000063.1 GCA_021811505.1 Thermoplasmata archaeon
GACGTATATGCAACATTTGGATTGATGTTTGAAGCATCGATCATGTAGCTTATGTTGCAGTCTCCATTGAGAAGAAGGAAAATCAGCAACCTGGATAGGCCAGACTGCTTCTCAAGCACTCTTATCGGTTCCAACTTTTCTACAAAGTTCATCACTCTTCAACTCTTGCTATGGTGATTCACTCCCAAAGTCAGATCGCCGAATATGCAATACGTAAGTTGTACAGATACTATTGCCCATCTTGTGGGATTTGATCGTTTTCAGATTCAATATGTCTCGCCAACCAGTACTTGCGAAACGTTGTTTCTGTTTCTTTGAAATATCCTTAGTTGGCGGTTTAGAAACACGTTCATGGAGAAGGCGGTTTTGATGAAAGGAAGCAATGGAAAGCTGAGCCTATCCGTTTCATCCAGACTCCAAATCAGGATGTACAAAACATGAATTATCACGTCAATATGTGGCATTGGATTACAAATTATTCTGTGCGTTGCGCTTAGCTTTTTCAGACTCCGCTAAAGCACGAATCTCTCCCATCAAATCTGGATTATCGATAGATGACAGGTTTGCAGGGAAATCTGAATTTGTAAAAATTTGCTTCAGTGAGCTGCGGGATATCTTACCGGAATGGGTCTTTGGCAGGGCTGAAGTGAAATATATCTCTCTTGGAATAAAGGGCCGTCCCAGAGACTCTTCAATTCTGTGCATCAGTCTTGACTTAATATCATCTCTGTTCTTGGCGCTTCTCAAGACCGCAAAACAAACTATTGCCTCCCCTTTGACATCGTCGGGAACTCCGATCGCTGCGGCTTCGAATATTCCTGCATCTTTCAGTAACACTTCTTCGATCTCGGATGGTCCAATTCTTTTTCCTCCAACCTTGATCAGATCGTCTGCTCTGCCGAGAAGGAACCAGAAACCATCTGAATCAGCCAGCGACCAGTCACCATGATACCAGATTCCCGGAAATTTAGACCAGTACGTGTTGAGGTACCTGCTTTTATCTTTCCAAAAACCTTTAGTCATAGAAGGCACGGGTTTCCTGCAAACCAGATAGCCAACTGTTCCTACGACTGAGTTTCCATTATCATCGATAGAGTCAATAGCCATACCCAGGCCCGGAGATTGCAGAGTGCAGGGCTTAAGGGGCAGGATCGGCAATGGTATGAGCAGACTTCCCATGAGTTCGGTACCGCCGGATAAATTGATGATTGGAGTTTTTCGCCCGCCGATTTTGTCAAAAACCCACATATAGTTATCCAAATCCCAGGGTTCACCACCAGAAGCTATTATTCTAATGCCAGTCAGGTCGTATTCATTCAGTTGCTGATCTCCATATTTTCTCTGGGAACGAATCAAAGTCGGAGAAACGCCAAGTGTGGTAATGCCAAAGTTTTCGATAAAACTCCACAGCCTTGATTCTGACGGGTAATCAGGGGCGCCTCCCAGGATGGCCAGTGTTGCGCCTTGAGAAAGCGCGGCCACTATGGACCAGGGCCCCATTACCCATCCTAAGTCGCTCAGCCAGAAGAGTCTTTCTTCGGGCATTATATCAAGGTTATACTTTCCCTCCTTTGCAGGTTGAAGTAATACGCCAATGTGAGTGTGAACAGTTCCTTTTGGTCGGCCAGTTGTGCCAGAAGAGTACAAAATCAGTGCAAAATCCTCTGCTTCCGTTTTCTCAGGCAAAACTGTTTTCCCTGCCGAAAACTCAGCTTTCCAATCTATTGTCATTCTATCGGCAAAGTCAGAAGTTTGTTTATCCTTACGCAACCGGAAAATGTATCTCATCGTGGGAATGTCGCTTCTCAGCTTTGAAACCATTTCATAGTGCAAGATTCGTTTGCCACGTCTAAGTGATACGTCAACTGTCACACAAGCAATGATGCCTGTGTCATCAAATCGCTGCAGCAGTGCCTCAGAACCGAAGCCGGAGAAAACAGGAACAGCAATTGCGCCTATTCTTGTGATTGAGAGAAAGGCTATAACTGTCTCAGGCATCATGGGCATAAAAATGCCAACTCTGTCGCCTCTGCTGATCCCTTCTTCTTTCAGCAGACTGGAAAAAGAACAGACTGAATTAAAGAGCATATTGTACGTGATCTTTTCCTGCGTACCATCTTCATCCTCGAAGAGAATGGCAATATTGCTGCCTTTGCCGTTTCCTATCTGAAAATCAACAAGTTGCCCTGACAAATTGAACTTGCCGCCTAGATACCATCGACTAAACTCCGGACCTCCGGATAAATCTAACAGTTCACTGTAAGGATGGTTCCACCGAACATTCAAATCCTTTTCAAGCGATCTCCAAAACCACTGCTGGTCGTCAACAGACTTCTTTAATAATTCTGCTGCTACCTGAAGTCCGTGCAGCCTCATGAACCTTGAAACGTTGCTACTCTCAATCAACTCTTCTGAGGGTTTCCATATTGTTCCGTGATCCATACGCCGTCACGCGAATTCCAATTGGCGCATTTACTTTTTCTCTTTTATTCTGCGGTAATCAAGCATCCTCTCAAACAACTGCATTGTATCTGGCAATCGCTGTGCCCTTGGATTTCCCTTCAGTTCACTGAACGCTCTTGCCATATTGCCTATTATTCTTTCACTATCAGACCACAGAGCGTATTCGCCGAGATCCAAGGATGTTGCCGCTGCAAGATAATCCGTGGTTTTGTTTTCGAACAATCTTTTAGCCTGTGCTTGGACGAATTTAAGATAGCCAATAGCCTCTTTCAGAGCACCGTCGCCGTAGGCTAGTTGACCATGCCCTGGAACATATATGTCTGCATTGAGGCCAATCATGTACTCCAGAGCCTCGATGTAACCGGCGATGCTGCCCATCATCGCAAATGGAGTGCATGGCTTGGAAAAGAGAAGATCCCCGCAAAAGACAATTTTTTCAGCAGGCAGATGAACTATTAAGTCGCTCACTGTGTGAGCATTGCTGATATGGATTACTTTGACTTCTCTGCTGCCTTGATACAGTGACAACCGATCCGTGATTGTAACATTCTGTGGAGTGTAACGCGATGCAGTAAAATCAAGTGCTGGCATTAATTTACTGAATAGCTCTTTAACGCCCGATTCTTCTTCCTCAATCACCGATGCCCTGCAACTCTCGTGCGCAATCGTTAATGCGTCAGTGAAATAGTGGTTTGTCCATACGTGATCTGCGTGAAGGTGGGTATTTATGAGAAATCTGATCGGAAGTTTGGTCACTTTTTTGATTTCGGCCAGATAAGGCTCCACTTGTGATTGAGTCGCCAGAGAATCTACAACTATGTTCGAATCCTTGCCCAAGATTAAGCCGCTATTCCCTACAAACCACGAACCATCAGGCTGTATGTACGCGTAGACCCCATCTCTAAGCTCAATCAATCCGGTTTTCCACATTTTTAACACCTTTCATTTTTGTATGAAATTCCTTAGACTTCCAATACCTTCGGCCTCTAAGATCACCGTATCGCCAACGTCAATATTCTTCCCAAGTTCAAGACCGCAGCCTCCGCCAACTGTTCCACTTCCAATAAGGTCGCCGGGGAATACATACTCTTCATTTGACAGGTGCTCAATAATTTCAGGAAAGCTGAATTGCATATCATCCAGATATCCTGAAGACCAAAGCGCGCCGTTTACAGAAGCCGTCATCTTGATTTTTGTCGGCTCTATTTCGTCACTCGTCGCTATGCACGGCCCAATGGCAGTCGCAAAATCCTTCCCTTTGAATGGTCCCAGTCCGACTTTCATTTCCTCAAACTGAATATCTCTTGCTGAAAAATCGTTGAAAATAGTATAGCCGAAAATATATTTCGAGGCATTCTCTTTGGATATGTCCTTGCCTTTTTTGCCTATTATCATACCAAGCTCAAGTTCATAGTCCAGTTTGCTGGTATATCGCGGCTTCTTGATGACATCGTCTGGGCCAAAAATCGCATCCGGGTTGCCCTTATAGCACACCGGAAATTTCGACCAGTTTTCGGGTGTCTTTCCGCCAAAGGAGGTACTCACGTGTTTCAGACCCACCATGAAGTCGTGAATTCTCCAAGGCCTGGGCAGCGGCGCGCATAATTTGACCTGGCCGAACTCAAAAATTGCACTATCACCATCGGGTCCTTCAGAAATGCCTTTGTTGAGTGCATCAGAAATCAATTCCTCAGACCATCTCCAGTTTCTGATTAATTCCAGCATCGATGTACTGCCCATGACCTCGGACAGATCCCGGAAATTGTCATGCCCTCTATCTTTCAGCAGCCTGGCGACTACAAGATTGATATCAACCAGCTGATCTTTCTTGTTTCTTACGCCTGTTCTTGCCGCCACACCAAATTGAGTCTTAACTGCGAACGTGTACAGTTTCAATCGGATGCCTCCATGCACTTTCAGTTTTCTTTTGTCTTATTCATGTTTTCCATTTTAATCTTGAAGGGCTCCTTCATAAATAACAGGAATGTGAGGAATATCAGTGAAACTACTCCCAGAAATGTCCATGCAGACGTATAATTTGCCGTGGCGATTATGCCAAAAATTGTTGGTATAATGAATCCACCTATCGCGGCCAAAGACAGTAAAAGTCCGGCTGCAAGAGCAAGATTCTGAGGTGAGATGGTGCCCATTATGCCCGGTGCTGAGGTGAATGCTGCAAAAGCGGCTATCAAACAGAATCCCACAAGGCCAGCGACAATCCATACTGCAATGGCCGGGTTAATCAGCATTGAGAAAAACGAGATTCCTGTTATGAAAGTGAATGTCCCAAAAACTACCTTCACACGCTTCACCTTATCGGTTAACAGACCGCCAACAATTGATCCCGGAATGCCCATCAACAATACAACTGTGCCGATAGTTGCTGCAGAAAGCACGTTGAACTTCAGCACAGCTAGAGCGTAAGTGGAAATGAGCTCGGAAGTTGTGAAATAGGCGCCATAGGAGCCCAGAATAGCCAGACCCAGAAGCCACAGATTCCTGTTTGCAAAAACTTCTTTCAAGTCCTTCTTGGTTAGTTTTCCGCCTGCCAGCCTTGTTTCACCGGCAGGCATGCGTATGAGCCCGACAACTATGGCGGCTATAATTATGCCGATTACACCTGTCATGAAGAGATAATTTCTCCATCCGAGTGCTGCAGCAATAACTGCCCCGTATTCCAGCACCAATGCAGCTCCTATCGTGAATCCGACACCGCCTACGAGTCCATTGGCCAGGTTTATTTCTGCATTCCTGAACCAGACATTTGTCAGACCGAACGAGATGCCTACAACAAAGGAAGCGCCAATACCTGACAATACTCTCATTGCGACCATGAATGGAAAGTTTGGTGATACACCGGACAATATGGAACCCAATGACTCTACAAGGAATCCCAAAAGCAGCATTTTTCTTGCACCAAACCTGTTAGCGAAGGCACCAACAGGTAGATGGAATACGCCGTAACCGGCTAGAAATACTCCAATGAGCAGCCCGAATTGGGCGACACCTATGTTAAACAACGGAGCAATATATCCAAAGGTGCCGACGATATTAAACCAGTTCAGAGTAGCTTCCACCAGACTCAGTACAAGCAGAGGTAGTATCAACCATCTGCCTTTCAACGGCGCGAACGTTTTTTCACTTACTGACAATTTTAATTCCCCTCTTCATATTGTAAATAAAAAACTGGCGGAGTATTATGAAGTCTGTATTTAAAATTTCGTCGAGTGATTTAACGTGGTTTCTTGGACCATGTCAGTCTGCCGAAGAAGACTCGATTCCTGGTTCTTCCAGTGGAAAGGACTTCTTGGATTTTGAATCACTCTGCGGAATAAAGGATTGATTGCCTCACTTCATTTCCATACTTTTCAGTCTGTTAGCTGGAGAAATAGTTCTCGGTGTCATGTTACCTATGGTTTGGTCTTGGTGCACATTGACGTTGTTGCAGCCGTGGAATGCTACCGCTATGTATTCTGTCAGCCTCCCCATAGCTTCCGAACTCATTTGGCCAGATATGCCAGTTGTTCAACCTGCTGTGAAATGACTCAACGTGTCACAGCGCGGGTTCAGTATTACGCTCTCTCATGTTCCCCGAGAAGACATATGCAAGCGACTGCCCCGTGAATTTGCCCACATGATTGAGCGGAAATGGTGGAGAATGTTGAGCAGTATCGCCAGCGTTTTTGGCAAAAGTTAGAGCAACGTTTCCACTTTCGGTATAGGTCAGTATCTCCATCTAGTATTATCCAACAACAGTTAGAAGTACCTAAGAGACCATGAATGTGCCGTAAATCAGGACACCATTCCGAAGGAGATATGGCCTTTTATCAAGAGCGGCATCGGATGTGACGATAACGTAGAATATATTGGTCCCTTACTATAAGGTCAACAGAATAATTGGGTTGTGTGCAAAAAAAGGAAGAGGTTTGATTTCAGGTATTTTACAGAGTTGTCGAGCCGAGCGATGAGCCACCGTCGTACAGTGTAACGGAGGTCCCTGCGAGGGACGTGCCAGATGCGCCCGCGATGTTGAAGTAGTCTCCTGCCTGCAGGTAAGTTATGCTATTACCGGATATGACGACAAAAGACACAGTGTAGGTGCTACCAGAGAGTTTGATGGTCCCTCCGCTAACGGCTGGAGCAGTGACAGTGTATGAAGTGCCACCAATGACAATCTTTAGGTCTGTTATGTGTATGTTGCTCGCCGAAACACTCGCAATAGACACCGTGGAGTTATTGGCTGCATTCGACGCCTCAGTTAATCCCGCACTGTTCGCTGTTCCTGGCGAGTGAGTGAACCCGCTCACCATCACATACAGGACGGCTGCGAGCACGACTGTAATCGCCACCATTAATATGGTTGCGATGACAGGCGATACCGCGCTGTCCTTCATTCTCTTTGCAAATCTTTTGCTGTTCATTTATTATGTCCTGCTGACCTTCATCAGCGACAGCTAAGTTTTCCTTTTCTTAATAAAAGGGTTATCTTCAGGATGGCATCTGTTGATACTCACGAGTCAATTGAATATACACAGTACACAGACGCTAACAATCCCTAAATTTAATTTAGCATGATATTTGTTCTCAGCAGCCTGTTGGTGGCTTGAAGTGTTGAATGGATATTGAACTGAATTGACAAGTGTATCACACTCGTTACGTCACCGTCCCCGAGGGAAATGATTGTTGGACACCAGAAAAAGGGAATTAAGAGGTTTGAGGGATGGAAAGTGTTTCAGAGTGTTGTTGAACCCAGACTCGTTCCACCGTCATAAAGCGTAACTGTAGCACCACTCAAGTACGATGACGCAGCAAGGTTTGCTGTGATATAGAAGAGGTCTCCAGCCTGAAGGTACTTTCCACTGTTCCCTGAAATTATGCCAAACACGACATATATATGTGTGGTGCCTGAACTTACGTTCAAGAATCCTGCAGATGTGAGGGAGCTCGGCCAAGTGTATGAGGTACCATTGACAACTATCTTGAGGTTAGTCAAAGGTATGTTTGATGCGCTGACGCTTGCAATACTAACCGTGTAGTTCGTTGCTGAATTTTGTGCTTCATTCAGTCCCGCACTGTTCGCTGTTCCTGGCGAGTGAGTGAACCCGCTCACCATCACATATAGAACGGCTGCGAGCACGACTGTAATTGCCACCATCAATATGGTTGCAATGACAGGCGATACGCCGCTGTCCTTCATTCTCTTTGCAAATTTCTTGCTATTCATGTTGTTTAGTCCTGCGGCAGCCTGCCGCGGAGATTGAGTTCATGGGTCCGCATAAAAGGATTGCGAAGTGGACTGCACAGTTTGATAATTTCAACAAATGAGAACCATGAGAGAGTGTTTTTGAACCATCTTTAAACCCTCAAAAGAATTATATCAATGGCCAGCTCAAAATAGTCAGAACTTGCTGTTTGATTATGTCATTGGTGCGCCGGTCCTGGGGATTTTGCCATATGCAGTTACAGTATCCGTAGTGCCTATTGTGATACATTCCAAGCTTGGCTCTATAGGGTTGGTCGAATGCACTGGCATGGCCCTTAGATGTTTGATACCAATTGTCTGGCAATAGTGAATTGTGTACCAGTAATAGCTTGGAATGGAACCTTGTAGTCTAAGAAATTAAGGGCATAGAACAGCTTGTAACTGGCGAATATCGTAGGATTTGATCAATTCCTTTATTGGCAGAATAGCCAAGGCACAATTAAAATTAGAATTGTGGCACGGTCAACAATACTCTCTCGATAACTTTTGATTCA
>JAJZOM010000135.1 GCA_021811505.1 Thermoplasmata archaeon
CCTGGAACTGGAGAAACTACACATGAAGCTTATCCTCGTTGGAACGGCAAGGGTTTATCACGATTTCCTTCGTGAACAGATTTTTTCTAGAATGACTCCCTTTAAATTGTACTACGCAATGCGCGGAAAAATTACATTTGAAAACAATTTAGAGGATCCAATAAAAAAACTCATGTTTTACATTTTTATACCAGTATATTTTATGTATTACATGCAGTGGGCTCTGAGAATAAAAGATAAACTTGGGGGGATTCTTGCAGTGACTAGAGGGTTAACTGATGGACTGTTTCGTAGATATGTTGATAGATATTAACTATATTATGTGATCTGCTCCAGCAGAATTTGGAACATTTTTCTTCATTTCTCATCTGGGTGTCATGAAAAAGGCTTTTCTGTCTGCAACAGTATGATGCTGTTGTGATAGCCGGAAAGGCAGCCGTGGTGACACTTGACTTACGAGGTCGTCATCTAGGGTGGCTACCCCTCGTCTCGACATACTCCCGAATTCCTCGGTTTTACCACCACGAAATTCCCCCCCAAAGCCTCCAGGATATCCTTCTGCTTCCGGGTTCGCTTCAGTTTCTTTAGATTGCCGCCTGTATCCTCAACCATGTGCAGTTTCTCCAGTTCCAGGAGCATCTTTTCCAGGGAATATTTCCTGATCAGGCTTGATGATTTCATCCCCCTGATCAGCGCCGATCTCAGTATGGGGGAGATGAAGAACACAAATAGCACGCCTCGTATGGTGAATTCCTTCCTGACACGCATGGGAAACAGATTGAGATCGGTCTTGAACGTGGGGAAAGTCTTCTCTATCCGGCCTCTTTCCCTGTAAAGTGAGAGGCATTCGGTGGGTGCGTATTTACCCCTGTAGACCACGAGGAATCTCCCTATCCTGTTCTCAGCAGCGGATATGGCGTTGTTCTTTTCCTTCGTGACGATCTTCCCACCGTCGATCTTGTAGGTGAAATACCGAATGTATAATCCCGCAATTGTACGGACGGTCTTTCTCACGCCCTTCCTGATCTGGAGCTTCTCAACCGCGAATCGTATCTCCGCCAGCTTGCGGTGGAAATCAAACGATTCGTCGCTCTCCCTCTTGGGATTGCGGTAGAAGTATCCCCGCAGTTCAAGATCATCCATCCGGAATCGCACCTTCCGGCAGAATATGGGCTCATTCTTGGTACGTGATGACGTTGTCGACCCTGTCAACCGTTCTCGATGTGGAGTGAAACACATTCTTCACCGCCTTCGAAACGAGGGAAGCTACGATAATGTACGAATCACTCTGCAGGATGGCAAGATTCTCATAGGAGAAGAAACCACGATCGAGGGTGATCTCCATGTCAGGTATTGCAGACCTGAGATTCTCCGCGCCTCTTTTCAGGGTAACAACATCAAGAATGCTACCGCTGTACACTTCGAAAGATATGGGCAGCCTCCTGTTCTTCTCCAGGACCATGCTGAGGTTTACCTGGTCCAGTTCTGGATGATTCTTTGCATGTCCACATTCAGGTATTTCCGCCGATAAGTCGAAGGCATCGAGGTTGTGCCATACAGGAGAGATGAGCAGGGATTGAGCTTTCCAATGAGATTCCCTGGGAACGATCTATGCAGGTCGTATGACTCGATCCCGTCGAGAAGTTCACCAATCCTCCTTGATTCCAATTCCCACTTCAAGTGATCGGGACAATGATGTGCCGTCGTATCATGTCTCCTATGAGGACAGAGGAAGGGACACAACAATCCTGGAAATAGCCATAGCGAGAATCCGCTTTACTTCCTCTCCTGTAGGATGCTTTGCCAGCAGATCCTCTAGCCCCAGTGCACTGACCACATTCGGGAGAGGAATGAACGGTCCATGGATCAGGCTTCTCCCAAGTAGTACGCTCCTGATCCTCCTGATCTCGCTGTTCTCCTTCTTTTCCACGTATTTGTACCGGTAGCTGGCGTTCTTTATCCTGCAGTTGTAGTAGGGCTTCCTCTTGCAGACGTATGTTCGGCCGCCGACGGTTTTCTCAATGGTCTGTTTCTTCGCCTTAATGATGGTATATACCACCACTACTAGGAAAAAATTTCTCTTCTCCTTGAACCTGTATTTCAGCGATAAATCAAAAAATAATGGTGGTAAAAGAACAGGAGTTAAGACCCTCATCGCTACTTTGACAATTATGAAATGAATTGTAAATATATCGCACATGGCCCCGCCAAGAGAGATGAAATTCATTGGAAACAGAGTAGGTTCATGATGCCATATCAATGGCAACCGGCCTGACTTGGTAACCTTTAATTATCCCGCATTGCTTAGCGACCGATGATAGATTTCAATGTTCCTTTCTTAAGCGGCCGTGAAATGGTTTACATTCAGGAGGTTATAAATTCGAAAAAATTTGCTGGTGATGGCCAATTTAATAAAAAGGATGAAAATCTCCTCAGTGACCTTACAGGTGCTAGGAAAACCAGCCTTACATCTTCGGGGACGCAGGCACTTGAAATGGCTGCTTTACTGCTTGGAATTGAAAGGGGTGACGAAGTTATTATGCCAAGCTTTACGTTTTCCTCCACTGCCAACGCCTTTCTACTCATGGGAGCCAAAATAAAATTCATAGATATTAAGCCTGATACAATGAACATGGATGAAGACCTTATAGAAGATGCAATAACAGATAGAACCAGAGCAATAGTACCCGTGCACTATGCTGGAATTGCCTGCGATATGGATAAAATTAACAAAATAGCAAATAATCATGGTATCGACGTTTTCGAGGATGCTGCTCAGTGTATTCAATCATATTACAGAGGGAGGGCTCTTGGAACACTTGGTAATCTTGGGATATATAGTTTTCATGAAACTAAGAATATTCAATGTGGAGAAGGTGGTGCCATAATATTAAACGATCTGAAATATGCTGAAAGGTCCAATATACTGATGGAAAAAGGAACTAACAGGATAAAATTCATAAATGGTGAAATCGACCATTACACTTGGGTTGATGTTGGGTCAAGTTACCTTATGAATGAAATCAGTGCTGGATTCCTATATGCCCAATTGCAAGAAGTAAGAAGAGTTACAAAAAGAAGAAGAGAATTATGGAATTTGTGCCTGGAAAGTCTAAGAGATATTGACGGAGTTGAACTTCCTTTTGTTCCTCGTTATGCTGAGGGTAATGGCCATATTTTCTTCATAAAGCTGAAAGATGATATAGTTTCAAAACAACTCAGACTTTTTTTAAAGGATAAAGGAATCGATGCAAGAACACATTTTGTTCCACTTCATTCATCTCCTTACGGAAAAGATAAAACGGAATTCGTGGGTCATGATAACTACACGACAAATGAATCTAAGCGGCTCCTTAGACTCCCAATGCATTACTACCTGTCAGATGATGACGTAAAATCAGTATGCAGTAAGATTAGGGAATTCATGAGAGACAACCATTAAAACTCTTTAGAATGCATTCTCCTAATCTCCTGGGCCCTAAACAGTGATTCAAAGGTTCCTGCATCGATCCATTGATCATCAATAACCCTAAAACTCAGTTCCCCTTTTCTTATCAGTAACCTGTTGACATCTGTTATTTCTAATTCATTTCTCTCAGAGGGTTTAACCTCATCAATCATATCAAAGATTTCTGATCTGTACTGATATATCCCAGTAACTGCCAAATTTGACACGAAAGACTTCGGCTTTTCGATGATGTCAACTAACTCCTCACCTTCAATTCTTGCCACTCCAAACCGATATGGGTCACTTACCTCTTTCAAGAACACCTTCCCTATTTTATTTAATGGCTGGGTCGAAAAATTCAACCTGTTGAAAAAAATATTGTCTCCAAGGATTACAGTGACATCTTCCCCATTTACGAAATCCCTCGCCTTGTTTAAGGCATCAGCTATTCCTAACGCTTTATCCTGTAATGCGTAAGTGAATCTCGCTCCAAAATCTGGTCCTGATCCAAGAAGTTGCAAAAAATCTCCAGCCCTTCGCTTATCTGTAACTATAAGTATACTCCTTATTCCACTTTCTACCAAAGTTGAAATTGGGTAGAATATCATTGGTTTGTCATATATGGGAAGAAGATGCTTATTAACAACCTTTGTAAGAGGGCTCAACCTTGAGCCGGTTCCACCTGCAAGTATAATCCCTTTCGTAATATTAAATTCAAGGAGCTTACTTAAATTTTTGCTGTGGCACTTGTTTCTATAAAAGGTTATTTTTCGGCTCCACTACACTCTTTTCTTGGTCACAAATGAAATTCAATCATGCAATATGAAATCATTTCATTGTCACTTCCGTTCACAAGCACACGTCTTATCATAAATTTACCTTATGGTATATCTTCAGGAAAGTCATGTGCTATTTTTTTGCGTTTCACCCCCCATTATACCAATCGTCGATGTGTGGGGCTATAATCGCCGGTCATGATTTGTGCACAAACGCCGGTGTAAAATTGACACATTCCATAAATGCTTTCACTCACTCTTTTCACCCATTTTCTCGGTGGGAAGGGAATTGCGTTTTCTTTCCCTCAGCCTGTAAGAATCTCCTCTGATGTTGATCGCTGCACAGTGGTGCATTATCCTGTCCAGAATTGAGAGAAACGCCTATATTAGATTAACGGGTGATCAAGGCGGAGTTAACGTTGTACCACTCGCCAGGCGGCCGGAATAACTCACTCCACGGGAAGCGATCCTCTCTTCCCACTGCCGGGTTTCCTTTCCCTGTAGTGTTTTCCGTTCTTCATCATGCTGTATACAAGGAAGAGAAGACGCTTTGCAACAACCACGTGGGCCTCCGTTTTCGATTTCTTCTTCCCGATCTCTCTTGTGAAGAGGTCATAGAACTCCTTGTTCCTGTGCGTTACCAGTGGTACTGCACTCTCATATGCGGCATTGCTCAGGTATCTGTTCCTTGTCCTGGTTATTCCCACGGGATATGATTTCCCACCGGAACCGGTCATGTCGGGAAACTTACCGCCGTATGACTGCAGCTTTGTGGCAGACGCGAACTGCTTGATGTCTTCTATCTCTGAAATGATGCCGGTTACATTCACGCAGCCTATGTCTCTCATTTCCGTGAGGTTGTTCACGTCACGGTTGTCCGAAGACCTGGATTCTATCCCCTCTCGACCATCCTGATCTAGGAGATCTCATTCATGAGCCTTCTTGAGTTGGTTCGCATCCTGAATGCGTACACACCATGGGGATCAGGTATGCCTATGGTGTTTTTCGTCGCAGCTACAAGCATCTCAGAATTCTCCATGCTATAGTGGTTCCTCCCTGCCTTGTGCATGAGTTTCAGTATGGATCCGGTATCCGTTGTCGCAATGATTCCGGATGTGGAATATTCCTCCAGCACTGCAAGGCCAGCAGCTAAATCCAATGCCAGGACATTGGTGAACTCATGGAATACCGCTGCCAGATCCCCGAGGATGCGGTTCTTGATCCTTGTAACGTTCTTGAGGACGTGTCCCGTTCCCTCGTTATCTCAGACAGTGGATTCCTTTCATGCCCGTGACTTTCCATGCTTTTACGGTCAAGCCATGGAGTTGCCGTGAGCACATGGACATCCTCCCTGTCAGACTTCTCCGTACCAAGGTTCATGACCTTTCTCAGGTACACTGTATTACGTGCATCGACCATCTGGACCAGGCCTAAAAACCCATTGCTTCCGAGAAAATATTTCACGGGGACGTGAAAGTTCCCCGTTGGATTCATGAATATTCCCTCTATGTGGTTGCTGTTACTCTCTTATATCTTCCGTATTTTCTGCTGCAGGAATTCGAAGCCCTCCCTAGTGTTCCAAATTCTTCCATGCCACAGTATGTTCTGTCTTTCGTTCTGTATCTCGGCGTAATGCATCTCCCCATGTGTGTCTATTCCCATCGATAGAATTTATACCACTACCTGCCCATATCTGTGATAAGGGATCAACGGATCCAAGGCGCATACACCTATTACTCCTCCATTGAGGAGAGAGTGCCAATCGGCGAATTGAATCGGGGAAGATTCAGTACATAGCCATTGAGGGCAGTTTCTGACAACTCCCCTCCCTCTATCCGGATTCAGGCGATCCTGAATCACATCTGGATATAGGTTAATCTTGTAGAGAACTCAGTACAGAGGGAGAACAGCAACATGAAAGTTGAGTACCTGCAGAAGAACAGGCCAGAGGTCTTCCAGTGAGAGGTACAGCTGTCCAGAAAAGAGGAGACCGAACTGAGGAGTGATAAAAATTAGCTACTCCAGCTACTTTCTATTTATGTATTAATTCAACAGGTATGTAAAATCCCAGGTCAGCCCTTCTCTTACACGTTGAGTACCTCCTCCATTATGAACATATCCTGTGAAACCGGGCAGTATCTCTCATCTCCACCTTTTCGCATACAGGTATCAGCGTTCTGGACGCAATCTGACGATACAGCGAAGATGGATAATGGCGCTCACAGCAAAGAGTTCCTGGACCGAATCATGTTGAATAAAGCCATGCAGGGGATTCTGTTGGCCGGTTTGTTGAGTCCTCCTCCAGCCTTGACATCTTGTTCTCTGTAAGGCCGGGATTCTCTTACTTCCACGTCTTCCTTTCCTTCAGCATTGTGTACATCATCCTGGTCGCTTGCGCATGCTCGAGACGTGTGCGAACTTCCCCGACCCCTTGCGTTTCTTCACCAACTTGTAGTATTTCCCGATCGGCTTGTTCCTCAGTATAACTGTGTCCACTGCAATGGATAGGGCCCATCTTGCAGTTGAGGCACCCTCCTTCTCGTGATGGAAGAGGAATCCCTGTTTGCGGGAACCACACCGAAGAATGCCACAAACCTATCCGAACTGTCGAATCTGTTTATGTCGCCAATGTACGACGAAATCAGGGAAGCGAAGTAATAGTCTATTCCGGGAATGGTGATGAGGAGCTTCACGTCCTCCGAGATCCTTGCGGTCTTCCTTATCTCCCGCTCCATGGATATTGCCTGTTCCCCGAAGAAGGAGAGACGATCCATCATCGACTTCAGGACAATGTCCTTCTGGTTCCCGAATCTTATTGCAAGGATCGCCTTCTTCCTGGATTTGGAGAAATTATCCCCGGTCTTCGGAAGGGAATCGTTTATGCCTTCCCGCTTAAGGTATCCCAGGATGCTTTTCTTCGTCGATGAGATGGATTTACCGAGCCCAACCCTCTGTATCAGCAGGTCACGGAATATCCTATCGTCCTCGTCGAGAAGGTGTGATTCCGGTATCATGTTTACGAGATGCAGCTTCGCCAACTTAATGGAATCAACCTTGTCATTCTTTTTCTTGGACTTTACGATCCTCGACAGCTCTTTCGGATGTGCAACAGTGATGTTCGAATATCCCATTCCCATGAGAGTCCTGTCGACCACGTACGCGGACCCTGAAGCCTCAAACGCTATCCGCACATCTCTCGGTATCTTCTCGGCGAAGAGATCATATCCATCCTTGTTCACGGAGAAGGTGAAGCGATCCTTCTCGTTCCCATCGGGCAGCAGATACGTGGCAACACTTTCTTCTCTCCCAGATCTATTCCAACTACCGAATTATTCATTCTTTCCTTACCATTATTTCGGATATGTATCTTTCTCTCCAAGGCGGCTCCAATGCCTGACTAGAGCCCCCAGAGAAAGGCTGAGTGACCAGGGAATTTTAGTATTCAGTCACAGCATATGTTGCCGTTGGTTCTTTGTTTCAATTTCACTTTTCAGTACTTCATGCCATTCCTCTGCAGCCCAATCCCAAGAATACTTATTGGCCACTTCAATAGAGCTAACCCACCATGGTTTCGGCTCGGCCAAGATTCTCTCAGCGGCCCTTAACAGAGCATCCCTACTACCTTCCTTTACCTTGATTCCGTTCATTTCAGACTCGATGGACTCGGCGACACCGGGCACGTCATATCCTACGGTTGGGGTACCTGCGGATGCAGCCTCAATTATTGAAATTCCCCAACCCTCTGTCATAGAAGTATGTATGTTGAGCCAGGATGAGCCGACTAACATTGAGAGTTCTTATGAGCTTATTCTCCCTGTGAAATTAATTCGGGGAGAAATTTGAAGTTTCTCTGATATATCGATCATTTTAGCCATTGGTGGCCCAGATCCTACCAGAGTGAGGGAAATATTTGGAAATATTCTCAGAAGTCTTTTGAAAACATAGAGAACC
>JAJZOM010000280.1 GCA_021811505.1 Thermoplasmata archaeon
TGAAAGAACACAAAAGTTGCATTCGGAATTGCAAGCGTTGATGCAGCGGGACCGTAAGTGGTCTGGGATGCCATAAACCAACCAGGGAATGTTGGAGCCAGGGTTCCGAGGATACCGTAGCCATCGATACTAACAGATGCGGGACCGAAACCCAGATTGTAGCCGAAAATAATCCATGTAACCATTACAGAAGCAAATGCATAGAATACCATCAGTGCAGTATTGACTGCATATTTCTTTCTTGTAAGTCCCGCATAGTAAAGAGCAACTCCGGGAATACTCTGCAGTCCTACAAGTGTGGCTGCAGTCAGCATCCATGAGTTATCACCATGACTCAGCCAGGGAGCACTGCCAATGAATGGAGTCACAGTGGCACCCAAATGAGACATTTGCGAATCTCTCACCATGAAGAGTGCGAAAAATGCCGCTACCATGGCAAGTGCTGTCACAAGCGCTATATTCTTCAAATTAAGATGTTTGCTACTCATTATCATGGGGTTTAAGATTATATATAATTTATAGTTTCACTCTGATATGTTTACATTATGTCGATATTAACTGAATGGAGCGCCTAATTGTCTTAACTATGTGTCGTTCACTTATGTTTTCGATATATTTAATCATATATTTAGGCAAATTGTAATTTAGAATTCTGGATTTCAGTAAATATCAGGTATTTATTTATGAAACGGGAATGGCGGACGATCCGTTTTTTGAATTTTTATCTCTAAAATACCGTATAATTGAAATATTTGACAATGGTTCTATCTTCATTCCGCTGTAATGTAGCATCTTCCACCATATTTTTCGCACCTAAGTGGCAATTAATAAATAGAGAATATCCATGTGAAGGTTGGCAAGATATGAACGATTTCGTGGAATTTCTGGATTATGAATGCGTATTAAGCATTCCACCGGACATCATTGGTGAAACGCTTCCGGCAATGCAGATTTCAGAAAAGTTCAAGATATTTGCCCTTGGTTCCCTTAGGATTCTTGATGATAACGTCGAGCTGACATATCACATAGCCGACTCTCCGGAAAAGGACCGGGAACTTACCATATTCCTGCACACTATTGGCGCTTCACTCGCAAATGGTGTATGGGAAATAAAGATAACGAGCAGTGAATATGAACCTCTGAATATTTTCAGGAAGCTGTCTTTGATAGAATCTGTTGTGATAGGACCGCTGTATCTGGATAGCGGAGTCCGATATTTTGCTTTCAGGTTCCACAGCAGTCATCTGGAGAGAGTTTCGACACTCCTGATAGAAATGATGAATGCCTTTTCTGGGATGCATATTGAATATCTTGGCCGGAACAGGGGAATGAATGCCCAGATGGCGAAATTCTTCGACAAGGTTGAAATGACCACGGTTCATTTCGATATGAGCCTGCCAGCTGTGAAAAATGAGGGTGCTTCTGATCGAAAGCACATTTCTTGGGTCAGGGAGAGAAGATACAATGGTGAGCTCAGCCATATCAGTTTCCTTTATAACTCCATGGAAAAGCCTTCACACAGGGAAAATGTCAGGTTTATAAATGATGCACTCTTTGAGAAGATAACCAAGAGCGAAGTTATAGGTTACCTCTCAAGACGGTTAGATGAGGAAGGCGTTGTCAGGATCAGGGTTACGAGCAGTGGTCACGGCCATGTAATAAGCAACTGGTTAACAATCATGGAGACGAATCTAAGGGCTTGTCTCTCCATCCTTAACGAGACTTCCAAGAGATTCCCCGCGATAGATCTTGTACTGGCAGAAGTATATAAGCCCGGTTCAGGTCAACGTAGTGTTAGTTGACAGGCTGCTTTCGATTTCGAGTGGTCACTGCAGGAATAGAGGTTTATTTTGCGGAAACGGATCGGCTGAATTTACCCCTCTCTCCCAGGATTATATTTAACTGGAAGCCGCATGATAGGCACTTGCCGTCTCCCGTAATTTTCAGGCTGACAGTTCTGAGCATGTCTCTTTCCACACACAAAGATCCGCATTCAGGACAGTAGGTATTCTGGTATTTGCTTCCCGGGACGTTTCCTATGTAAACGTATTTCATCTCTTCCTCTCTGGCAATGCGATAATGGCTGATCAAAATCTCATATGGGGTCGGAGGGAGATTTATGAGCCGGTAGTCAGGATGGAACCTGAGGAAGCTGATTGGCATATCATCCCCGAAGATGTCCCTTACTTTTTTCACCATTCTCCTTGCCTCATTCTGATCGTCACCGATCTCCGGTATAACCAAGTCGGTGACCTCTACATGCATTTTCGCCTTCTTCATTTCCTCCAGAGAATCGAAGATAACGTCAGAATCCGGGACAGAAATATAACGCCGGTAGAATTCCACGGATGCATTTCCCTTGAAGTCAACGGTTATGCAGTCAAGGAAATTGCTGATGTACCGGATCGATTCACTGGTTTCATATCCGTTTGACACAAATATGTTAATCATGCCTTTTTCCCGAGCCAGCATTCCTATCTCACCGGCAAATTCCGAAAAAATGGTGGGTTCATTGTAAGTAAACGCTATTCCGTCACACTCCCTGGCAACAGCGTCTGAGGCGATGTCCTTGGAAGTCATGGGAATGCCGACGTCCTGTCTCCTCTGACTAATGTCGTAGTTCTGGCAAAACTGGCACGCAAAATCACAGCCTGCAGTTCCGATGGAGTATATCCTGTATCCCGGATACATGTGCAATACCGGCTTCTTCTCTATGGGATCAACCTGGATAGCCAGAGGTTTCCCGTAAACAAGAAGATAGAGTTTACCGTCGATATTCTTGCGCACTCCGCAAAAACCGGTCTGTCCCGTTTTCAACGTGCAGTATCTCCTGCAAGCCGTGCATCGCACGCTTCCGCCCGGCAACGGAACGAAAAGGGAGGCTTCGTTCATCAGATTAACATGCAGTTCTGACACTAAATGATTGCTAAATTTGGTTACACATATGCAAGCATCGAAGGATAACCAACTACGGCGTCGTAATCTCCACTCGCTTCACCCGAGGTACTGTGATGCAACGTGATGATCTTTCCTCCAAGTTTCCGGGTCATATTCATAAGGACAGCAATTGCACCGTATCCGCACGCAGTAACATGCTCCTTCCTGATGACATCATAGAATTCGTTTACATCAAGTGATTCTATGGCGTTCATGGCGATCTTGTCCTTCTCCACCACCGTTTCGTGGCTTTCATAATGTGTGAGATCGGATGATACTACGACCACTGATTCGGGTATCATTGGATTTAAGGTGTCAGAAAGCATCCTCGCAATTTCCGTGTCCTGCCTGCCTAGAACAACAGGAACGAAGTCAAATTTCTCCCCGTACATATGCTGCAGGAACGGTACCTGAACCTCGATGGAGTGCTCGCCGGAATGGGCTGAGGTGTCTCTACGAACATTGCCTCCTCCTGCTACGACATTAGACAGCCTTTCATTGATTCTTGCGCTGCCAAGAGGGGTTTTCCAGAATCCGTCTGGATATACTGCTGCGTATGATGGATATCCCTGATGATTCGGGCCGATTATTATGAAGCTTCTCCTGTCCTGTTCCCTGATTGCGGCATAGGAATGTGTTGCAGTCAGTCCTGAATAAATCCATCCTGCATGCGGGACCACGATTCCTATAATTCTACCAGGAACACTTGCTGGCTTGACCATGCCGAAAAATCTTTCCAGCATCGACTTCACTTCTTCCGGACTGCGCGGGTAGAAGAGGCCACTGACAGCAGGTGATCTTTCCATGTCTGACCATGATCTGTATCTTAATGTTATTTTCCTAACATCATTTTCTTTTCTGTTACATTGTTTCGTGAACAAAATGACAGGATTGGCAATACGTATTAACCCGTACAGGATCATTCATGCATATGACCGGAAAGCCGCCGGAGGCAATTGAGATACCTGATAAAATAGAAGGCGAGGATACTGGAAGTTATCTAAGGAAGCTGGCAAGGAGGTCAATAGAGGCCCATTTTACAGGAGAGTCGTCTAAAGATGAAGTCAAGGATCATTCTCTGGATCAAAAGGCAGGCGTATTTGTAACTCTCAAAAAATCAGGGGAGCTGAGAGGATGTATCGGGTTTCCCCTTCCACGATATTCCATAAGAGATGGAATTAAAAAAGCAGCGGTCTATGCCGCGACTGAAGATCCCAGATTCCCGCGGGTGAGAAAGGATGAAATGAAGGACATTGAAATCGAGGTAAGCCTTCTGACACCGCCAGAAGACGTGGAAATAAAGACTGAAACAGACCTTTCCAAGCTTAAGATTGGCCGCGACGGATTAATCATATCAAACGACTATACTTCAGGGCTTCTCCTGCCACAGGTAGCCACAGAATATAATCTTACAGCCCGAGAATTCATTGAGGCTACATGCGAGAAAGCAGGTCTTCCCAGAGGCGAATGGAAAAGACCAGGCGTCCGGGTCCAGATATTCAGGGCCGTTGTTTTTGAATGAGTTTTCCATAAATGTTCAGCCCGCCTGCGTCTCCTGAATTTTTTGTTATTTGGCTTGTGAAAACCTTCATAAGTTGATGAATTGTATAATCAGCATCATGATAGATGAAACTAAGGAGATTACTTATTTTGAGTTCTGTGGAGAGATAAACACCATGACAACGCTGAACGCAGCCAGAAGACGATGCAATGAACTGGGCATCCGTGACGTTATTATAGCTTCGGAAACAGGAAGAAGCGCAATCAAAGCCCTTGAGGTCTTCAATGATGACGGGATTAGAATTACCGTCGTGACACACTATCCTTCCAGAACTTGGGGGCCAAAGGGCGAAATACCAATCGGCCTGAATAGAAAGGAATATTCAGAATTCAGGAAGATACTTGAAGAAAACGGAGTTAAAATAATTCAGGGCACACGACCGTTTGCCCCTCCTACTAGAGGCATCCAGTGGGATTATCCTGTCGCTGACGCCATGATCGATTACACTCTCGAACTTTTCAGCTCGGGAACGAAAATTGCAATAGAAACAGCACTGATGGCGACTGATGCGGGGGCTGTAGAGGAGGGTACGGAAATAGTATCGTGCGGAGGGACATTCAAGGGCCTTGACACTGCACTTGTTGTAAAAACAGCTCACAGTGAGAAATTCTTTAGAAAATTTGAGGTAAGAGAGATAATCACCAAACCCAGGTACAGGACTTCGTCAGAAAACCAGTGGGACGATGAGAAATGGCATGGGGACCTTGACAAGTACCATACAAGTGAACCATGACCGATCACTTCGGTTTAAAATCCACAGAACTTTTTTGGAGGTTTTACTGCGAAAATGTTGGTTAAATAAGGAGTTTATTGTTAAAGGCATTCGACACAATTTCCTATGGAATAATGCGATTAGTTCTGGAGAAACTTTACACACTGAGGGATACCGGTGAAATCTATGCCCACTCGGTCAGGTGCTTCTATGGAACGTATATGTATCGAACAACAAACGATCTGAGGTTGGTTCAACTCCTGTTGGGGGATGCCTGCATTGAGGCCACAACAATCTATGAACACCTGTCGTCAAAAGAAACAGCGGAGAAAGGTAAATACGCTGTCGAGAAACTTTTTCGCGGGGGGATAAAATGAACAGTTAGGTACGAATTCCGGCGGGAGCCGTTCAAAACAAATATGGCTATGGGGATTCAACCCCAACAGAGTTTATCTATTTGGATGGGGTTAACTACCATGATTTTTCAGATAGACCTTTATTTTTTCATTGAAGATGGGGAAGTCTTCCATTTGCCCGTGCATTAATAAAAAAGCGATCTTATCATCTATTTTCCCATACCTGTGAACAACGATATTCCTGAATTTACGCATAGATACGAGTTTACTGGAAATGTCAGGGTCAAGTATCCTGTTGAGACGAAGATTTTCAATGACGTCTTCGTCGCTGGAGGGGATACCAAGCGAGAGATCAGCATTAATTATGTGGCATATGTCAAATACATTCTCGATTGCATACTCAAGCCGTTTGTAAATCCCGTCTTTGACTATTCCCATACCCATAAATTCCTCGAGGCTTCGAGGAAGATTCTGTTCCACTAAGTCTATGCTTTCTTCAATTTCCGCAATCTTTGAGTAAATTAGAACATCCCTGATCTTGTCCTTTTTCAATGAATCTCCTCTTTCCCAATATAATCATAAAACCTTGGTTCAAAATCTTCGTATTCCCTCATGGTTTCATGTGCAATTTCATAAACTCTGGAAAGCTCTTTAGAATAAAGGAGTCTCCCTTTTAGAACGTCTATCCTGATGTAAAGGGGCAATTCCCTGAACAGTTTTAGGTCAAATATACTGCTGTTTATAGAGAACATCGCCCTGAGTAGAAAGTTCAATGCCTCTTCTTCTGTTCCCTCATAATAAATACAGATGTCTATGTCTGAACCAGAATGCGACTTATGCTGTGATACTGAGCCGAAAAGGGAAATGAATTCGATATTGTCACTACCGGGTAAAGCAAGTATTGCTTTCACAGCATCACCGATACTCCCTTCCCTACTCACCATAATCATACACCACTAATTCCCTACCCGATAGCATTTTTCCATAGAAAAGTTGCTAATAAATATATGTCATGGATTAAAAGTGCTTTGTGTTACCATAAATATCCCTATTATGTCCTATAATTGAGGGCATAAAAAAGAAGCTTTCCGGCGTATTTCAAGTGAGTTCACCGACGTCCAGGGGCTCATGAAGATGAAGCTTCTTTCCCGGAATACCTTCGACCCGGAACGTCCCCTGGCAAAGTTCCCCAGGATCCACAGGGGCATTTCCGAGATCGCCATCAAGATGGTCAAGTTCAGGATGCCTTCGCGCGAACTGGCGAAAAAGTACGAGGCAAAGAAGAAGGAATACATGGAATCGAAGTTCAGGGAGTTCCAGGAACAGCTTGATCTCATGGACGGAGGCCAGATATCCATGAAGAACGGAAAGCCCGCCGTACCGTTGCAGTGCGACGAGTGCGGCTATGAATGGGAATACACCGGACTCAGGAAGAACGCCCGGGCCCGAGCTGCGATCATCGCGTTTATGTGGCCGAGATGGAGGAGGACACCGGCGTAAAGGTGAAGTGCAGGCACTGCGGATATTCATGGACCTATACTGGCGGGGCAAAACGCACTGTTTGCCCGAACTGTGAAGGATACGTGAACACCGGGAAGGACCTTGTGGAAGTGAAGAGGGAAAGCGATCCCTTCGATCCCATGAACGCACCAATCAGGCCGGGAATGACCAGGGAGGAGATAGTCGACATCATGACGGAGAAGCTCATAAGGCAGGGGAAAACCTTGGACAAAAGCACCCTTGAACTCATTGAAAAGCTTGCGGAACTCGCCGCAAGGAAGCTCGAGGAGAAGGACGGAAAAGACGGTGAGAAGAATGATCATGACGAGGGAAAATGATGTCATGCCGGATGTCATGTTACACCCGCATGACATTCCAGGAGAAGCAGTGAATCGAACCGTCCAGCGGGGAAAATGTCATGTTGCGGCGGCGGCTTCCTATTATTATATATACATGATTCAAAGGGGGCATATCGGTGGATTTTTGCCCGCTTTAAATACCGGAGATTGAAAAAAGATGAACGACGAAGAGGAAAAATACAGGATCAAGCCGAGAAGGAAGTATGCGAAGCAGGTCTGGCTCCTGGACGGAAAGGCCGTCCTTGTGGAGCCCATAGAGAGGAGAAGGAGGAATAAGAAATGGTACAGAAATGGATAACAAAGAAGAGCGGAGATGAAAACAGGCACGTGAAGATAGAGACCGGGAGAAAGCCAAGGGAAAAATCGGGAAATGATCAGGACAGGGGCAGGCTATAGGAGGAATTGTTAAACACAGCAAGGAAAGCTGAAGATATAAATATGAAAATAAGATAATAGATTAGCATGTACAAAGAGAAGAAGAGGTTTGACGCAGTGGAAGCTTTCTATTATGTCGGTCTTTTATCTGGTATACTGTTAATACTTTTAGGAACCGGAATACTCTAATTCACCGATCGCCGAACTTTTCCCTTCCAGGAGAGCTGAGACCTCCCTTCCCTGGAGCTCAAAAAACTGGTTAGCTCTTTTCATGGGATACCGGAATACACGATGTTTTCTATCGGTTCGTGATTTGACGTTTATAGTTCTGTTTCATGCCTTTATATCATG
>JAJZOM010000289.1 GCA_021811505.1 Thermoplasmata archaeon
TCATTCAGGTTTGCCTTCCTGATTGCAGCGACCTGACCGTCCATCATTCCGCTCGGTGCCACAACATCCACTCCTGCATCAGCATAACTCACCGCAATTTTCTGGTATATTTCCAGAGTGGAATCATTGTCGACGTACCCGTCTACAACGAGGCCGCACTGTCCGTTGTCGGTATATTCACACAGGCAGAGATCGGCATAGGTGATCATGTCAAGGTTATCCCTGATGTAGCTGATCGTTTTCTGGACCAGCCCTTCATTGCTGTAGGAAGACGATCCGGTCCTGTCCTTCACTTTCGGGATGCCGAACAGGAGTACACCCTTCACCCCTATGTCTGAAAGATGCTTAAGATACTGCTTCGCAGAATCAAAGTCATGCCTGAAGATGTCAGGCATCCCCGGGATCTGGTTCTTTCCCTTATGGGTTTCATCGAGAAATACGGGCATTATAAGCTTTTCAGTCCTGATTGAGAACTCGCTCAGCACGTCCCTGATATTCTGATCCAGTCTCAGCCTTCGTAGTCTTATCTCTGGAAACATAAAGCATAAATGCAGACCAGAATTTAACGCTTGGTAATGATGATAAGATTCGACACAGAAGCATTCGGCGAGGTGCTCCTCACGCAGGAGTACGTGGAGTATCTTCTCTCCACAGCAGATTCAGAAGACGGGATGATCGCCAGTGTCCGGGAGGGCATCGCAAAGGAAATTCGAGGAGGAATCAGCGATTTTGACATAAGCTTTGATATCAACAGCAACCGGGTTGGGGTTATTGTCAAGGTCAGGACGGCAAACCTGAGTGAGAATATAGGGGATGTACTGAATTCACTGGCATTAGGCCTGACCGCTCTTCTAAAGGATGCCATACTCTTCCAGATCAGGAGAAATGAAGATTACAGATTCCCACGCATAAAGGAACTGTCGATCAGGAAAATTCCGGAGAATAACTAGACCACGATGGAAAGCTTAATTTCAGGCCATTTATCGCTGTCCCTATCAATAGACGCCACATAGAGGCTTGAGGTGTTGGAGTTCATCATGACATAACCGTTCACATCATTCACATGGATTGTGTAACCGGCATAGTGGTAAATTTTCTTGTATTCTTCATCGTCTGCAATGATTATTATTATTCCAGAGGGCCGGACGCTGTTTATTATTGTCGACAGATCACCGAAGAAGCTCTCCCCGTAAGTGAACCTGAGGAAGTCTGAGGAGAAGATGTACACATTGGGCTTCTTGGAATTTGTAAGGTAATAGTCAAGAACATCCCTTGGAAGGTCCTCAAGCATGCTCTTTCCTCCGATGTTGATTATGAAAGGACTTGTTTTGTCTGTTCTTTCAACTGTGACATAATGCTTCAGCCACTCCGGATCGAGTGTGTTAACAAAAATCTTTGAGCTCTCGTAGTTGCTGCTTGTGGCATCCACAACTCCACGTCCGTTTGATGCGGTGAACTTTATGATATTATTCTTGATCAGGTTAACATAATTGTCCACAGAGTTCGACTGCGTCTCCCTGTGAAGCATCAGCACCGATCCAAGAGGTATCTTGTCGGTTCCAGTGTACAGCAGTTTTGACAGTTCCGGTATTCCCAGAGAAACCTCAAACTGCTTCTCATCAGGTTTCCTGATATTCTTGACCCTTGATGGCGGGTATGTGATCACCTCCCTGTTGAACGAGTGAAATCTTCCGTTTTCAAGTGAGTACAGGTACATTGGGCTTGATCCTATGGAAACACCCCTGAGTTTTTCAATGGTCACTGTGCGGACGAGGAAATTCTTTGTCAGGGAGTAATTCATCTTTATTACGCCATCTGCATAATAATCAAGAGTTGTATCCTTGTCTGCTTCCATAATCATGATTATATTGGCGCCAGAATTTTCCACCAGGTCCTTCTGGA
Organism: Thermoplasmata archaeon; assembly: GCA_021811505.1. The sequence continues at coordinate 1,903 of JAJZOM010000289.1, forward strand.
TGACTGAAAATAATATGGACGGATCCAGATCGTATTTTTCAGCTAGCGCCTCTATGGAGTCTACCACAACTACTGGAAACTTGTTTATGTTGTCGCTGACAAATCGGTAGAGCGTTTCAAGCTCTGGGAGAATTTCCTGTATATTCATGACCAATCCAGGTTCTCCGCTTGCGGCAAATGATTTTGACACTCTCCCCTCCTCAATCATCTTTTCCAGCCGGTTAAAATTGTCGCGAAAAGCCTCGGTCATCTCTCCAGACTGCCTGTTCCTCTCACCTGTGTTAGAGGCGAAATCAGTTATCCAGGGGAATTTATTTTTCAGGGGATCTACAGAAAATCTGGTGGTTATGTAGTATGCAGGGGAGGTCTCTCTTATTGTGTCAATCAGCTCCAGTGCAAAAGTGGTTTTACCCGATCCCGGTTTGCCTTTTATGATAAGGGATGCACCAAATGGTTGCTTAAGAAAGTCATTGAATATGTCAAGCAGTATATCATTCAACATTGGTTATGTCACTTCTCCTAAAGTTATTGCCTCTAAATTATTCAACATTTTGTATCTATGCACGCATTACTAAGATAAAGTGTTGCTATATAAATCTAAGTATCATGGTTTGAGCGATGCAATACCAAGCCACAGAAAAACAAAGTGCCCCCTATTTTAGTGAATATTATTACTTGCAATTTAATTGTCGGACAATAAGCGGTATTGGGGGACATCTAACGTATTGAATACTGCATAAATAATAGTATTTGGCGAGCTGTCCGGTTATGAATAATCTAACAGGTTCAAAGAACGCTGAACTCTCTTAAGGTGTTTCGTTGCAAATAGGCGGAGTAAAAGAAAACAGGTTGTGAATATTCTTAGCAGGTCAGTGAAGGAATAACAGAAGAAGCCAAAAATCTGGCAGGAATATAAAAACGGTGATTATTTAATTACGCCGTAAAAAGACTGAAGTCCATTACTCGTCAAACACCAGAATTTATTATGAAGCATTTCCGGATCGATTTATGATTGGTCCCTGCACCTTAAGATTTCTTCAACTTTAGTTCAAAGCAAAAGAAAGATTAAATATAATGCAACAATACTCACTCGGTGACGGCCATAACAATGGTGAAACACCAGGTCTCATTCCGAACCCGACGGTAAAGGCCATTGTGTATTGTATGTGTACTATCTTCCGCGAGGGGATGGGAAGTGCAATTCGCTGTCACCACTTTTCTTTTTATAGGTGAGGGTTTAAATGGATTCATCTCTAAGACTGGTTTTTCTAATAAGGCACGGGCAGACCGAATGGAATCACCAGGGAAGATGGCAGGGTCACATTGGGCCAGGACTGAATCTCAAAGGGATAGAACAGATCAGATCTGCAGCGGAAAGATTGAAGAAATTCAGGATTGAAACCATCGTGAGCAGCGATACCTTAAGGGCAAGGGAATCGGCCGCGATACTGGGAGAATATCTCAACACAGGAACAATAATTTACGATGAAAAACTGCGTGAGAGAATGATGGGAAATCTTGCAGGTCTGACAGAGGCAGAGATACTTCGCATGCATCCGGAGATTTTCCTGACAAAAGGATTGCTGGGAAAATACAACATAGAAGACTCTGAGCAGTGGGAAAAATTCGTTCAAAGATCAAGATCAGCCTTTCTCGAGATCACACAGAAACACGAGGGAAATATTGTCATTATGACCCATGGCGGTGTCATAGACCAGATGATTATTCTGATAACTGGAAATGAAACTTATCCAATAGTTCCCAACGGGAATATAACATCAATAGAGGAAGAGATATCCTCAAGAATAATGAGAATGCTACAATATTCGCTATGACTTAAAACTTTTAACCTACCTCTGATTCACCATAAATCTATGCAAAAGAAAACTGCCGCGAATTCAAACGGCGAAGGTGATCCCGTTTCGCTGGAAGCCGACAACAACAAACTGGTTGAGGACTTTGGTGCCAAATCTATTTCTGGTATCGAGCAGATACCCGATTTCTATACTTTCAATAATGGTCTTATAGTTTCTCACAGGGATTTTGACAAATTCATGAATAAGATGAACTCAGGAGAAAGGAGCGCCATTGTCTCCGGGTTCAATGCAAGCTCTTCGCCACACCTTGCCCACCTAGCAGTGTTCGACACCAACCTGATGTTCCAGCAGAAGTACGGAGCAGAGGTATTCATTCCCATCTCTGACGATGAAAGTTACGTTTCCGGGAAGATAAAATCACAGGCTGAGGGCCTGAAAAAATCACTGGTAATTGCAAGGAGTATGGTCGCCCTTGGTTTCGACACAAGGAAGACCAGAATCATAATAGATCAGCTTTACACCAACATATACAACTTCGCCATACAGCTTTCAAGATCGGTCACGCTTTCAACCGTAAAGGCAAGCTACGGCTATGCATCCGATAAAAACATAGGCATGCACTTCTACCCTGCCGTTCAGTCTGCGCACATCCTGCTCCCGAACCACTTCGGAATAAAAAATGTGCTCGTGCCCATCGGACCTGACGAGGATCCGCACATACGCATTTGCAGGGATATCGCTGAATTGTATGGTTATAGAAAACCTGCTGTAATTCATTCAAGATTTCTACCCGGTATAGATGGTAAGAAGATGTCAAAGTCAAAGGATAATGCAATATTCCTTCTGGAGGACGAAAAGATCATCAGAAAGAAGATTATGAACGCCTTCAGCGGCGGGCAGGCATCCATAGAAGAGCACAGGCGCATTGGAGGTAACCCTGAAGTTGATGTTCCATTTATATACCTCAGGAGCTATTTCCTCACACCGTCAGAATCCAGCAGGATAGAGGAGGAATACAGATCAGGGAAGTTACTAAGCGGGGAGATGAAGAATCTCCTTGTGGAGAAAACCAATGAGAGACTGCGTGTGTTCCGTCATAATTATTCAAAAACACGGCCGGAGGATCTGAAGAAGATTATGCTCCTGAATGACCACACGGATATTGAAAAAATAATGGAAGAATCAGGAGTTTTTGAAAAGGGTTAAGACTCCCTCATGAATAGGTCCTTGTCCATCAGAGCTTTCAGGCTGCCCAGTTCTTCGGGCCTGAAAATTCCATATTCCGTAATGAATGCAGTCACATATCTTGCGGGAGTCACGTCGAAAGCGGGATTCTTCGCATGGCTTTCCTTCGGGCCTATGCTAGTTTCGCCAATCTTCTTGACCTCCTCCTCACCCCTCTGCTCAACAACAATCTCATCTCCACTTTTCATGGAAAAATCGAACGTGCTCCCCGGTGCAGCTACGTAAAAAGGAACGTTGTTCTCCTTTGCCAGAACGGCTTTTTCATAGGTACCAATTTTATTTGCAAAATCGCCGTTGCTCGCTATCCTGTCCGCCCCGACTATGGCGAGATCGACCTCCTTGTTGTGCATGTAGTAACCGGCAGCATTGTCTGCGATGATTGCGTGATCTATATTCTCTTGAAGAAGCTCCCATGCGGTCAGTCTTGCACCCTGCAATCTCGGCCTTGTTTCATCCACAAATACGAATATGTTCTTTCCGCTAATCTTGGCCATCCTCATGGGTGCAAGGGCAGTTCCCCAGTCAAGGACCGCGAGTGCTCCAGCATTGCAGTGTGTGAGAATCCTGGAATCTTGCGATATGAGAGAGTTCCCGTATTCGCCAATCTTTTTACATCTTCCTGATAACTCGGTGGCATAACGCCTGGCAGAAGACATCGCGTACTTGTTTGCAGTCATGTACTTTATCGCCTTGAACAGATCATATGCCGTTGGTCTTGTATTCTTTATTAGATTCACTGCATCTTCCATTACTTCCCCATTTTCCTTTGCCATTGCCAGGCCATATGCTGCCGCAACCCCAATAGCAGGAGCTCCCCTGACAACCATGTCTTTGATTGCAAATGCAATATCCTTGGAATTTTTGGCGTCAAATATCTCCACATTTTCAGGGAGTTTCCTCTGATCAATCATCCTGACTGAATTGTTCTCGAACCAAACCGCCTGCAAATTTCTAGCCTGGCCGTCCACGGTGATTTTCATGATTCCTCCAGATCATACCAGGGAATATAAAATATACCGGAAATTCAGGTCCACCGACCGGGTTAACAGAGATCGCCAGGAAAATCATCGGTTTTTATGCAGTCATCAGCCAGAGAGCCCCATGAAAATTTTCCCAATTATGCGCCGATTGAAAATATGGATAATATATGGCACATATCTCTGTTACCGAAATACACCAGAATTCCTCAATTCAATTAAGAATATTTATATCCTGAGGACATATACGAATTGCCTTTGAACATATGGGCCCGTAGCTCAGCTAGGTAGAGCATCTGGCTTTTAACCAGGTGGTCGAGGGTTCGAACCCCTCCGGGCCCGCATAGGCGGTGAATGACGATGGCGAGAGTTAACGTGCTTAAACACGAAATGGTACCAGAACATTATATAGTGGCAAAGAAGGAAGAGGAAACCCTTTTAAAGCAATTGGGAATATCGAAGGACTTGCTTCCTAGAATTAATAGAAGCGACCCAGCAATAAAGGCTCTTGAAGAAATTAATGGTCAGATTGAAGAGGGTACTATAATTAAGATTATCAGGAAGAGTCCTACTGCTGGAACATCTACATACTATAGGGTAGTGGAAAGTGGTGTCTTTAAATGAAGGAGATTATTGATTCGTTTTTTAAGAAGGAAGGTGCAGTTAACCATCAGATAGAACCCATGAACTATTTTCTGGCAACCAAGGACAATCCAAACAACATAATGCAGATGATTGTCGACGAGACAAAGGTTACGGATGATGACGATTTCGGCACCTTGATTCTTGACAAGTCCAAGACCGGCGGCAGGGACATAAGAATTCTTTTTGGGAGAGTCAAGGAAAACGGCAAATATGTTGGAGACTCTACAATCTGGGTTGAGAAGCCGGAGATCAAGGAAGCTTCTGGTGCTTCGAATCAGATCACCCCAAACGAGGCCAGACTCAGGGACCTCAACTATATGGCACCGATAATGCTAAAGGTGGGAATCATAGAGGATGGCGTCCAGAAAGATTACGAAACGATCAAGATCGGTGACATGCCGGTTATGGTGCGCTCAAAGATATGCACCCTTTATGGCGAAAACCTTGACAATTATATAGAAAAGAACAACGGCCCCGTCAATGGAACCAGGGAGGAGAAGCTTCAGTATGTCGGGGAAGATCCCAACGACCCCGGAGGTTACTTCATAATCGGAGGTTCCGAGCGCGTCATAGTTTCACTGGAGGATCTTGCACCAAACCGGATCCTTATAGAATCTGAGGAAAAGTACGAGACAAGAGTTGAGGTGGCAAAGGTGTTCTCTCAGAAGGGAGGATTCAGGGCGCTCACGTCACTGGAAAAGGGAAATGATGGAATTATTAATGTTTCAATTCCAAGTGTCGCTGGAACCATTCCACTGGTCATACTCATGCGAACTCTCGGCATGCAGAAAGATGTTGAAATTCACGACGCAATCAGGTCTGTTCCTGAGATGGAACCTATTATCTATGCAAATATTGAGGAAGCGAAAAATATAAAGATCCTGCCTCCAAACGGTATCAATACCACAGAGGATGGTATTGCTTATCTCGAAAAGAGATTTGCCTCTGGACAGGCAAAGGAATACAGGGAAAAGAAAGTTTCACAGATGCTTGACAAATCACTTCTTCCTCACCTTGGGGACTCTCCTGATGACAGGCTCAAGAAGGCAATCTATCTTGGAAGAATGGCAAGATCGCTTCTGGAATTGAGTCTTGGAATCAGGAAGGAGGATGATAAAGATCACCTTTCCAACAAGAGGATAAAGCTTTCCAGTGATCTGCTGGATGAACTTTTCAGAGGAGCTTTCCAGGCTGTCATGAAGGACCTCAAGTACCAGCTGGAAAGAACCTATAACAGAAAGAAGGGAATCAGGCTCAAACCTGCGGTAAGGCAGGATCTGCTCACACAGAAAATGCTCCACGCAATGGCAACAGGAAACTGGACGGGCGGAAGAACCGGAATTTCCCAGCTGCTTGACAGGGTGTCCAACGTTAGTACAATGAGCCATCTGAGGAGAATAATATCGCCGCTGACAAGATCCCAGCCACACTTCGAGGCGAGGGACCTTCACCCCACACAGTGGGGAAGAATATGCCCGAATGAAACCCCCGAGGGACAGAACTGCGGACTGGTTAAAAATGCTGCCCTCATGATAAATGTTACGGAAGGCAT
>JAJZOM010000203.1 GCA_021811505.1 Thermoplasmata archaeon
CACCTATATTGGACAATACCGGGATTCCTGCATACTCGCCGAAGAAGGTCATGAAAGTTGTGAAAACGAAAATAGAGATAACGACCCCGAACAATACATTGGAGAATCCCTTGCTGTCAAAGACCCTCCCAAGCGAGAGCAGAGACCCCAGGGGAATAATTGTAAATGCAATAAATTCAGTCAGGTTGGAAATCCAGTTTGGGTTTTCGAACGGGAATCCTGCATTAGCACCGTAAAATCCACCTCCGTTGGTTCCAATGTTCTTTATTGCTTCCAGTGTAGCTACCGGGCCTAATGGCAATTTCTCATAACCAAGGCCTAGAATGGGATGCACAAGCAGATATGGGCTCAAGGTTTGCGGAACACCCATAAACAACAAGATCAGGGTGAGGAGAAGTGTTAACGGAAAAATGAGATAGAAAATTGACACCAGAAAATCGTGGTAAAAGTTTCCCAGAGTCCCATTTTCACTAAGAATTGCCCGTATAAATGCCATTGATGCAGCAAATCCAGTGCCGGCAGAAACGAACATTAGCCCTGTTATAACAAAAGTCTGTGTGAAGTATGTCAGGTGGAGCGGATTTGAGTAATGCTGAAGGTTTGTGTTTGTAACGAAACTCGTTACGGTATTGAAAACCAGCGAGATTGAATACTGATGATATCCGGAGCCAAAAGGAAGGAGATTTTGAAAATAAAAGAAAACAAATGTGACAATTGCAGCGGATGCGTTGAAAAGAAGGAGAGTTGAGAAATATTCCTTGAATTTCATCCCCTTTGGCGGAGATTCTCCGAAAATTTTCTCAAAAAACTTCACAATTCTGCCGGATACCGGATCAAGCCACACAGGCTCTTCCTTGTATATTTTCTTGATGTATCCTGAAAGAATGAACGCAAATACGGACATGAAGACGATATAAATCAGTATTATAATCGAACCGGAAACCAGACGGTTGTTGAGAAAGAACTGTCCCCAGAACGATCCACCCTGTATGGTGAAAGCATAAGCTAATGAATTCAAAATTTTTCAGCTCCGATTATTGCATATAAGAGGTAGACAGCCAAGGCAAGCACAACTAAGCCGACTGCCACATAAGCTTCAATCACCGGTTTCTCACATTTATGTAAATTTGGTATATAAGAATGTTCACTGAGTGCGGCGAATGTGCTAAAAACCGGAAATAAACTGATTGCGTATAGGTAAGGTAGCTAGGAATATCAAAAGGTACAGGTATGTGTGAATCAATAAAAATTCTGGGGAGGGGGAATTCAGACAATCCATGCTCTCCCATTGAAGGAAAGTTGTAATAAAGATCGTATATTGCGGGGTTGCAGAGATAAATGAGAAATTGCCCCTCACATCCAAGAGAAGATCCTAAAAATGCGTGGGTGAGTTCAGAGAAATGTTCTGATTTAACGTGGCCATCTTATAATTATTACCCTAAACTTCAGGTAAAAGTATATCCCTACAATTATTAATGCAATTTCTCCTCCCGCGAATGAGAAAATGAAGAGTCGCTGGTAGAGGAGCGATTGGCTGAAGAAAGGCTGTGAACTTAGAAAATAGAACAAGAGCATCATAACTGTGACAAATATTCCCATGTAAATACCCAAATTCTTAGTGAAGGTTCGTCCCAATGATCCCATACTTTGCACGTCCCCCGCCTATTACAATAGACTTTTAGAATAATAAAAGTTGCTTAGCCCGAGAATAGTTTTTTGATGACCTTACAGGTTAGTTATCCCGGCTTCCGGATTCGAACCAGAGACCTGCGGATTACGGCGGTTTTCCATGCCGTGGATTTCCCTCTACAGTCCGCCGCTCTACCAACTGAGCTAAGCCGGGTATCCCGTTAATGATTTGGACTGATAAAAATCTTAAGGTCTGTTTGTCTGTGCGGAAAGGTATTTCGATTTCGCTTAAAATTCTCCATTAGATAAAAATACCCTTAATGGATACAGTGAAGCGGTCACCAGTTTATTTTTCAGGAGAAAGATATGGAAATAGAAGAACTTACTGCAAGCATGGGGAAATACTACGGGGAGAGAATCGTCACCGCTATAATTGGCATTGAATGCGATGTTAATAAAGTAGATATCGTAGCAGTTGCTGCCGCTAAATTACCCAACGTTGAAGACGCTTTCGTTGTTACAGGAGACTATGACATAATCCTTAAGGTGAGATTTCCTGACTACGATGAATTTCAGCACTTTCTCGTTGAAAAAGTTGGAAAGATAAGCGGCATCAAAAAAACAAGGACGATGATGGTCTTATCCATAAAGAAGGAAATGGGACAAAAAATTGGAGAGTGATGAGGTTGGATCAAAAATTGTACGATGAAGTTATATATTTGTTAGAAGAACTTTCCCAGGACACTACCGTACCTAAAAATGTAAGGAAAAGTGCTTCCGATTCCAAAACAAGGCTTCTGAAGGTAAGTGAAAGTCTCGACATCAGATGCGCAACAGCGGTTTCTTTGCTGGACGAGATGGCTAATGACCCTAATGTTCCTGCCCATGGGAGGGCTGCACTCTACACAGTTATAAGCAGACTTGAGGCTTTGGCAAAATCATAAATTTTCAACTTTTTTTACTAGTTAGGTGAAAAAAGCTGGCATTAAATCTAAAATTATCTTGTTTTAGGAGCGTAAAGTAGATATATAGGAATTTATTAAATACAGTTACATATATATAGACTTATATTATTATCATCCGGTTCACATGGTTCTTTCGGAAATAAACGACAAACTGGCGAAATATCTGATAATTTCTGACATTCCAAGAAGTGTAGCATATACTATGGTATATATCAGGGACAAAGGCGAAGTGACAAGTGTCGAGATTGAGAGGGAAACCGGTCTTCGGCAACCTGAGGTATCCATTGCTATGCAATGGTTGAGACGGAAAGGCTGGATCAACAAACGGAACATGAAGAAGGAAGGGAAAGGAAGACCAATCCATGGTTACAGGTTGTCTAAGGACTTCAATGAGATTCTTGAGGAGATAGTTCAAGATCTTAGTAACAAGATAAATGAGATAAACCAGAATATTGGGCAATTAAAAGGGTTCCAAAATTAAACCTTTTTTATTTTAATTGTTATTGGCCCACCCGGAGTTCCTAATATTATCATGTCGCATAGGGAAGTAAATATCCCGACTTCAGCAACTCCCGGTATCAGCTTTATCTTGGACTCCAGCCCGGCAGGATCCTTTATCATTCCAAAGTCACAGTCTGCCACGAAATTACCATTGTCTGTAACAAAATTACCATTATTGCGCAGGAGACATTTTCCTCCGAGCTCTTCAATCTGGGCAATAGTGTTTCTATGCAGATATGGGAAAATTTCTACAGGAACTTTGAAAGATCCTATAAATTTCTCCTTGAGTTTCATTTCATCAGCTATTATTATGACCATGCTACTATTCCTGGCCACTATTTTCTCCCTCAGGAGAGCTCCACCTCCTCCTTTGATCAAATTCCCAGAGGGATCAATTTCATCGGCGCCATCAACGTCTATGTCTATTTTCCCAGTGAATTCATCATTGACAGTTATGCCTAACGTTCTTGCTATTCTTGCGGTCTCAGCAGAAGTGGGAATACCCGTTATCTTCATTCCATCTTTTACTAGCAAAGAAAGCCCTTCCAGGAAGAATTTTACTGTGGATCCTGTGCCCAATCCGACTGTCATGCCTGATTCAATATACTTTAGGGCCTCCGTAGCGGCCATTTTCTTTAGGTCATCCTGATTTACCATATTTACACATCATAATTATCTTAACAGTTAATTATCTAGCGATTGTTCTGAAGAAATGAAAGAGTTATTACATTCAGTTCATTAGGCTATTTCATGGAAAATAAATCCTGGAAGGAATCCTTCACCGAACTGCAAAGACTGGTATTGCCTCCTGACACAAACATCTTCAACGACCTTTATGGGGGGCGTCTCGTTGAATGGATAGACAATGTCGCTGCCATAGTTGCAGCTAAACACTCAAGACGACGAACTGTTACGGGGAGCATCGACAGCCTTTTTTTTCTGTCTCCAGTGCACATGGGGGATATCGTGCATCTTACTGGAAGAATTAATTATGTAACGAGAACAACGATGGAAATTGAAGTAAATGTCCACTCCGAAGAAGGCCTGACTGGAACAAAGAACTTCACGACAACCTGTTTCCTTACATATGTGGCTATTAATCAGGACGGGAGACCAACAGAAGTCCCAGGGCTAAAAATGGAAAGTGAGGATGACAAGGAGAGGTTCGCACAAGGGGAAAAAAGAAGTCACGTCAGGCGACAAAATCTTGAGGAGGTCAGGAAGAGGATTCCCAAACCCATGTAATTTATACATGTAATACATCTATTTACTGAATGCAATTTAGTTCACTTATTGAATTATGGACACATTATAACGCATTGACCATATCCGGTCAGGTTCAAACCATACTAAATAGAACTTACGAAATTGTGGGGTCCGTTTCAGCCATTCTGATTGCCATATTGTGGATACCAATTGCAATTGGGTTCTTCGGGCCGGATGAGAACAAAAGATTTGAAGCAAGAGTAAGATTAAGAAATGCCATAATTGGAACATTCATTTATGTCATTGCTGTCAGTGGGGTTCTATACGCTCTGGTATACTACATAGTTACCGGCCAATGATCTCATGGGGAGTGTAACTCTAATAGGACTTCTGCTCTCGCTGATTCACGCGCTTGATGGAGCATATAAGTCCATTATTGGAATATTCTGGTATGATGCGATATATTACGGGTTAAGCCCGAAATTTGTCTATTTCAGTCCCATGATAAATTCCGGAGGATACACGAATCTGGAATCGGCAATTTTCTCAGGGTCATTTTTTCAGATTTCAATGATCATTATGGTTATTTCAATATCCGCGGGGCTAGCATATAACAGTTTCATAAAGCCGCAATCCATGTCGCTGGTTCTGCTGAGGGGGTTGTTCTCGATAGTATTCGGAGCCGTCTCATTCTACGCCATCACCTTCATTATGGTCGGACTTGGCGCATTGTTTACCATGGTTTTCAATGCCCCTAATATTAACTGGTATAATTTTGGGAATTTTTCAGGAGGATATTTTGGCTATAATGCAGGTTCGCTGAATAACGGAGGTTCTTCACAGATTCTCGAATTCCTCACATTATCTGCCTATTTCATGGCAACAGCCGGTCTTTTTGCCACATTAATGATACGACAGGCACTAATTCTTTTTTGCATAATTCTGGCCCCTTTCTTCACACTTTTTTACGCTCTCAACGTAGGGGCTAGATATGCGAAAATAATCTGGGAGATAATCATAGAAATGTCATTTTATCCCTTTCTTGTACTGCTAGCCCTGTATCTGGCGTGGCTTTTTTCATGGGACTCTCCTTTGCAACTTGCTTTCCTTTTCCTTCCGGTAATAATTCCCGGGGTTCTGTTCTTCTCAGGCAGAGGATTGAGAAACGCTCCTATGTTGAGTTTTCTAGGAGATGCAACCCTCGGGAACGTATCCGGCAAAGGTATGCTTTTCGCAGGTACCGGATATGATGCTCTCAGGGGCAACATAACCCCAGAAGGTTTGCGTAACATTGCGGTTTCGCCCGTAAGCGAGTCTCCACCCAGAATTACTCCAAGACCACATAACTCGAACAATACAGGACTCCCGTGGAAAGAAATTCTGGACGAGGAATTGAAATATAGGAAGGAATAATCTGAATGAATAAAGAAAAGCTTCCTTCCAATCTATACTGTTATGAACCAACATTGCTCGGTATACCTCTTAAGAAATTACTCATAATTTTCCTTGGTGTGGTACTGGGCCTTCTCTCTTTCAGGATAAATATTCTCCTTCCTGTACCCGTAATAATTCTCTTCCTTGCATCTGCTTTTGTTAAATACGGGGACGAGACAGTCTTTCACAAGCTCATTGTAAACATATTTTATCTTTTCAGAAAGAAAATGTTCGCCGTTTCATACGACTTGAAGTTTGTAAAATTCAACAGCCATCTTCTGGGAATATACCGGAATACATTATCTGAGCTTGCAGAAATCAAGGGAATGGACATAATTCATATGAGGAACTCAGAACAAAATAGCATCTATTCAGGATTACAGAAAGCCATTGACGAAACGGAACTCGACTTGGATATTGTGTCCGTCCCCAAAATTCCTGGGGAAAATGCAAGATCATCCGACATAAGGGAATACAGGGACCTTATCTCTTTTTTAACTGAAGGAGCGATACAATACGTGACACACGCCAGATTTATCCTCAAGCTTGAAAACAGGACTGTTGAAAATGTACTGGAATCATTTTGCAAAAGCATTGACCAGTTTTATGACAAAATCGGAATCTATGGATTCACAACCAGGAGAATAGCCAGCGAAGGAGAATTCAAAGAAATCCTCTCTGCAATCATTTCATGATAGTGTGGTTAATTTGATTGTAGAAAATAACCTGGAAAAAGGGAATGTCGAATCCGGAACACGTTCGTCACGGTTTATCTATTACAGGCGAAAGAAATATCTTAAGGGAAAAAACTATTTTTCGCACATATTTGTCCGCAACTCCAGATACGATCTGGGTCCATATTACCTGTCATTCATAGAAGGCCTTAATTTCCCGGTTATAATGAAACTTAGCATCAGGAAGCTAAAAACGGGAGAGCCTGGAAAGTTTATGGAAAGGTTACTTGCGGAAAGAAAGGCAGAATATCGCATGGCAGGTGCATCTATCCATTTTAACAATACCCTAAAAAGCCAGATAGAAGACGGAGAACGAATGCTCTCCCAGTTGAACAAGGAAGGATCCGCAATTCTGCATTCTTCAATCATTTTCAAAATTCTTGCTGAACACCCTGCAACCCTGAAGGACCGGATGAACCGGCTTATTGCAGATATGGCACTTATGGATTTCGAAACCGAAGAATTCTCGAATACTGCGAGGGGAGCGACCCTTATGTTTGATCATGAAATTCCGAGGGATTCACAATATCTCATGAATTCAAAGCACGTGTCACGCATACTCCCTTTTTTGAGAGACAATGATGAAAATCGTTCTGGTATTCTTCTCGGGGTTGACGATATCACTTCCCGTCCTGTTTTTATCGATCCCTATTCAGAAAACTCGCACAATTCGCTAATCCTCGGTGAAACAGGCTCCGGAAAATCCTTCTTTGCGAAGATGCTGGCCAGAAGACTGTTTCAGGAGGAAAAAGTCTCCGAGGTGTTCATTTTTGATCCGCTCAATGAATATCATTGCAAATATTTTGGTTCGAACTGCAGGGAAACATTCCTGGGAGATGCTGACCTGATCCGAGAGGAAACCATTCCGGGTATTGCCGGTAACGTTGAAACCGGATACGGAAGTATTAACCGGCAGGAGAATCAATCGAATAGGGATGAACCAGTGGTTCTAATCTTCAAACCGGGCGCGCTGACAGATCAGGAGATGGACAATTACATCTCAAGGATGCTTGGCATTTTTAATTCCTCGATGGTAAAAAACCCGTCTCTGCCCAAACTGCTGATCTTTGATGAATGTCACCTTATTCTCAGGAATGCATCCAACGCATCAAGCCTGAATACGATGGTGAGACACTCCCGGCATTATAAGGCCGCAATTGTAAACATATCTCAGAATGTGGACGATTTTCTTAATGCAAGATCAAGTTCACTGGCATTTAACAGTAACAGGATTTTCATTTTCAGAAACCGAAGTCTGAACGAACATCATGCAAAAATACTGAAGATCGACGATTTTGATATCGATCCTCCAGAAAGCCTTATGGGTGGAAAAAATCATCCATACTCAGAATGCATTGTCGCTGATGGCAAATACTGCAGGAAGCTGAGAATAATCTCAACGGAGGAAGAAAAGTACCTGCTGGAAAGCGGTTAAGATGCTCTGTCTTCCTTTTTGATCTGTTCCTGGACAAGAGCTAGCTCTAGCAGTCCAAAAACAATAAGAACAATCACGAAGGAATAAAGTCCTACATCTATCCATGTGTCGTATAGCAGAGACCAAGCAAGATAGAAACCTACTCCCACAAATAGTAGTCCCAGACCCATGAATCTTCCCCAGAAATGTCTTTTCCACTGGT
>JAJZOM010000304.1 GCA_021811505.1 Thermoplasmata archaeon
GTCTGTTCCTATCCTGGTGCTGAACAAGGTGCCAAGGGTGGGGCTGTTCGCCCATTAAAAGGGATCCTGAGATGGGTTCACTACGTCGCGAGACAGTAGGGTTGCTTCTCCGTGGGAGTGTTCGATGTCTGAAGGGAAGGGGCCTTTAGTACGAGAGGAACGGGGGCTCGTGACCTCTAGTTTACCGGTTGTCTGGCAAGGCACTGCCGGGTAGCCACGTCATACGCGAATAAAAGCTGAAAGCATCTAAGCTTGAAGTCGCCCCTGAAAATAGACATCGTCAATAGATCTCTCCTAGAAGAGGAGTTTGATAGAACTGGGATGTGAGTATCGAGCTTCGGCGAGATATTAAGTCCACAGTTACTAATAGATCGAATTACACAATCCATGCTAACGTAAACGAGTTTGGCCGAATCTAACCTGTATGTGCGTATTATTTCTTTTTTTTCTTTGATTTAGATGTTTTTGGATTAGCTGATAAGGGAACTCAATGTCAGGAAAAAGAGAGAGGAAGACTGCCATGCGGAATATCTCTGCGAACTCATCCGGCTGGGCAAGATCAATCAGTTCAAAAGGGTGCCGTACTCAAGGGACGACATCCTGGGCATCCTTGACCGGGTGATAGACCGCATGGGGATCAGGAACATAGTCGATGCAGAAAACCTTGAGATAGCATCCTCGGACTCCTTCCAGCTGAGATCGATTGAAAGGGTCTTTTACAAATTCGGCTTGGGGCTTGACGGAAATAAGGTAATACATCTGTCAAAGGAAACGGAGTCTATCACCCCTGAACCGGCCATAAGGGAGATGGGGATCAGGCTCAACTAAACGGAATTCGCCAAGGCGATGATCTCCGGCGAGATAAACGCATCCTCCAGCCCTGAAGACCTGAAGCGATTCAGCCCAAGGATAACGGATTTTATCATTCGTGCAAAGGTCAAGAAGCAGATGCTCGACGATCTGGCGAGAAAAGGCATAACCGTGGACGAGGCAAAGAACAGGATTGAGAGGCCGTGGGGTGAAGAACGATGATCATAGCGTCCCTTTTTTCGCTCGCAGAAAACTGGACAATTCAAGTTCCACATTACCTATATGTGCAAAAAACGAGTTAAATACCATCCTAATGAGTGATATGAATTATTTAGACTGGAAAATACTGATTGGGGTTATTTATTGTAAATACAATATTATTTTAATGTGCGAAATATTATTCATATAGTTCTGATGCGTTTTTTTATTTATGAACCTTAACATCGTAAATTTTAGGGAATAGAATATACAACTATCGCAGTTATCCTGCTGTGGATTGCGCTTTTCGAGACAAAGATTTATAAATTACTAATCCCTATAGGGATTAGTGGAAGACTGGGTAAAGAAAATAGTGGACGAGGAAAGGAAGAAGCGAAATGTTCCTCTGGAGGCAAAGCTGCTCAACGGCAACTATTACCTTTACCATTCAACATCAAGGTATGATCGTACCAGCAAGAAAGCAGTCAAGGTTTCCGAATATATCGGAAGAATCACAAGGGCAGGAATATCTGAAAAAGAGAATGATGCCAGGTCAATATATGAATACGGCAATTCTGCACTTGTGTATTCCCTGTCCGGTGACATGATTGCACGGCTTAAGAGATATTTTCCCGACAGGTGGCCTGATCTTTATGCGCTATCCATGGTGAGGCTTATTGAACCTGTTCCCCTGAAATCGGTAAAGGATCGGTGGGAGAAGCTCTCCATTTCAAGGGAGATTGTGGCTCATTTATCGCCAAACACGCTCACGGATATCCTGAGGGATGCAGGTTCGGACATGGGTGCACAGATGGATCTGTTCCAGTCTCTCATAACGGAATCGAAGAAGCTTGCGTTCGATCTCTCAAGCATATTCTCCAGATCGGAGAATCTGAACATTGCTGCGAAGGGTCACAATGCGGATCACATATACCTGCCGCAGATAAACATGGCACTGGCATTCGACCTGGATAAATACAGGCCTGTTTTCCTCAAGCCAATAGAGGGATCGGTCAGGGATGTGAAATCCCTCAGGAAGGTGCTTGAGGAGATACACTTCGATGGTATTCTTGTCCTTGATACCGGCTTTTCATCGCAGGATCTGGCTGAGATCATGCGTATGGAGATGAGGTTCATAATGCCCCTCCGCAGGAACCAGGAAATAATATATGGTATCAAAATCCGATTAGATTCTGTTGACTCTGGGGTCTATTACAATGCTCCATGAATGCCGTAATCCTGCGGCTTTGTATGTACTGCTGCCTGGAAAACATGGTGTATAAATACTGGTGTATACTATACACCAGTAATGACATTCATACGGAAGATCAAAAAAGGAGACAAAATCTATTTTCAGGAAGTCGAGAATAAGTGGATTAATGGAAGGACAGTCCAGAAGCACATAAGGTACATAGGGAAGGACAGGGAAAATCCGGATCGCATTCCGCTTGAAAAGGTTCAGTTCGGATACATTGCAACAAGGCTGATGCAGGGTGATCTTTCACCGAACGAACTTTTCGACATGATCGAAAGGATGGGCAATCATGTGAACAGGGAGAACCTTGAGAAAATCGGCCTCTACTACGATTTTAAAAAAAACTCCTTTTCCCTTACGCTCTACAGGAAAAGATCATCGGGGAAACAGAAAGATGCAGGAAATGCAGTAAAAGACTGAATGGATATAACACACATCCGAGATCGATCAGGACACTGTCCGGCTCCCTGGATCTCAGGATTCATGTAAGGGTCTGCCCGAATCATGGGGAGTCAAACAGGACAGCCATCAGTACCCTTGTGGGCGGTTCTGATTTCGATCCAAGGGTAACCATTGCTGTTGGCATAATGCGCTGGCTCATGGACTACCAGATTTCAGAGATCCAGATCCTGATGGAATCCCGTGGAATTTCCATATCCACAGGAGAGATATCCAATCTCTCCATTGAGTTCCTTCTCCGTTTTTACTGCATCCATCGCGGACACTTGAAGGATCTGGACCTGAAGGACTACATACTTCATCTTGACGGTACCGGAGAATCCGGCGGTGAGATCGTATTCATGGCGAAGGAGGGCATCACCGGAATAACCATGGATGCCCAGATCATGCCTTCGGAGAACAGTGATTTCATTACTCCGTTCCTTCAGGGGATAAAGGACGTTTTCGGATCTCCTCTCGCAGTCCTGAGGGACATGGGAAACGCAATAAAGGAATCCGTATCTGCAGTATTCCTCGAAGTATTGCAGCTTATCTGCCACTACCATTTCGTGAAGGATCTGGGAAAGGACGTATTCTCCTCTTATCCGGACATGAGGGCATCAATGGTGGCAACAAAGGCGCTTGCAGCCATGTCAGATGTGAATCTGCCTGAAAAGGGTGAAGGAATAGAATATGCAGAGAAACTCTGGATTGCAATAGCTGCTGAATATGCGTTATATCCAAGGAACATACCCAGCAAGTTCCCCTTTGTACTGCCGTATTTCGAGGTGATGAAGAGATGCATGGAGATCGAGGGCATGCTGAAATCCATCATGAGGTGGAATGCCTCGCACATGAGGATTGTTAAGCCCGTAACTGATCTTTATACAACAGTCAGGCAGATCACCAGTGATTCCATGGTGCTGGAGAAATACCGGATCATCGTGAGGACATGGGAATGGTTTGAGAACGTAAGAAAAGCACTCAGGGTCTCAAGGGAACTGAACTCAAAAGAGGCAAAAGAAGCTACTGACATCGGGATTATTGGAATCGATCTGAACAAAGCACTCTCCGGCATAATGAAGGAGGGTGAATTCACGGGAGGCGAGCTCAGGGGGACATCACGTATATTCAGCAAGCGCGTGGAAGATCACAGATCAGAACTCCTGTCACCAGTAACAGGAAAGAATGGAAAAACGATCAGCATCGTGAGGCACAACGGCATTGAGGAGATTGGACACAGATGGAGCAGGATGCACATTCGCAGACGGACGGGAAGATCACAGACAGCCAGGGAGATGGCAATGTATGGTGCCCTTACTGCAGTTCTTTCCAATATTGAGAACAGGTATTACATCGAGAAGGTTCTCTCGAAGATCGATTTCCTGAAGGAATTCTCATCCATAACAAAGGAGGAGATGGATAATGCAAGGAAGCTCATACGCCCGAATCCACGCGAACCCATCATACGGAAAGACAGGGAAAGGAAGTCTGTCCTGGCAGCTCTCGTGAAGATACTGGAAACGAATGACGAACTACCAGCAAAGGAACTGAAAGCATGGGTAGAATCAATCAAGATCTAATCGGATTTTGATACCATATGAAATAATAGATTATGGCATGGACATGAGATCAAGCTTCGTTTACAGGGACAGGGGCATCAGGTCGGGATTCCTGAACAGAGACGGTCTTCGGATATACATGTTCCAGGACCAGATGCTCATGGCGGAGGAATCATCCACTTTCATCAAGATGATTGCGGAAAAGAAGAGGACGCAGAGGGAATTCGATTCCGAATCGATCAGGTTCGGAAAGATATCCATACTGTCCAATGTGAAAGAGGATCCTGAAACCATATACAATTTCTACAAGCAGCGTGAAGAGATAGAACAGGCATTCGATGCCATGAAGAACGAGCTTGAGAATGACAAATCGTATCTCAGCGATGAGGATTCACTCAGGGGTTATTTCTTCATATCTTTCCTTTCCCTCTATCTCTATTACAGCATATTTGTGCTGATCAGGGCCGCTGATCTCACCAATAAATTGTCGGTGAAAGACGTGCTGCTGAAATTCTCAAAGGTGTACAAAATAGTGAGGGGAAAGAGGGAAACGCTGAGCGAAATACCTTCAAGTGTTGAAAAGATAGACAAGATGCTTGGAACCAATATATTCCCTAAAAGATTGCGGAGTTAAGGTTTAAAATTGAAAAACTAGTGGTAAATTACTCAGCCAACAAGTCTGGTTCGAATATGGGACACTCAGGAATATCTCTTAGATAATTCGAAATCTGACCTCCCCTACAATAATCCATGTGTTCACATGAATTACAGACCTTAGGGGACTCCAACGATCTTATAAATTCAAGGTTCAGACTATTATTCCACAATTCCTGTAATGCATTCTCAGAAAGATTGCCAATATATGTCTTCCCATTTAAATCGTAGAAGGATGCCAATACCCTCCCATCGTGCATTATGTATATACTTCTCCGCCCATCAAGTGTTCCGTAGAGGAACCTTGAGAGATTTATGTCCAGATTGTATTTTATACCCGCATCAAGCAAAAATGGAAAATAAGTCAGAGGTCTAATTTCTGTTCCTGAATACCGTTTTGAAATCTCAAGAGATCTTAAAAAAGCTTGTTTATACGAGTTAAAGTTTATGTTATTTTCTGGTTTTAATTTTGTGAAGCCAGTATTTTGCGCGTGATATAAGGCAATATGTTTGACGCCTTCATTTAGCAAAAATTCAATGGTTTCCGGAACATGATCAACGTTATCTTTACACGCTACTATGGATACAAATGGCAGATTGCCACCATCAATCATTTCTCTTATTTTTGACAAGGCCTTGCCATAAGCGATAGGATTGTCCACTATTTTTGCATGAACGCTGGAGATATAGGAGTGAAATGGTATATTTACGTGTATCATATTATCAATGAGATATTTCCAAAACTCTGGTTTGTGTACTGTTGCGTTAGTAGATAATGAAGGCACTAGACCTTCAGAACTAAGTCTATCGATCATCCATATTAAGTCATCGTACAGGAAGGGTTCTCCTCCTAGGACTCCAACCCTGAAAACCCCCATTGCAGAAAGACCGCTAATTACTTTTTCTGCCAACGTTCTCGACATTTGAACCCTTTCTGGGGTCAATTTATCGCCAATATAGCAGAAATTACACCTCTCGTTGCAGTTGAGAGTTGGATAAATCTCAGCATACGTTGGCCCTGAAAGTATGTCAGCTCTTTTTACCGAATTGTGAAAGAAGATCATGTCTTTTTGTTCATAGATTTTGCCAGTTCTGGGTGACTTAAGTTTTATCTTTCGGTTTGACAGCAAATCTTCTTCCGTTCTAATCACAAATTGAGAGTCCTCTTCCGGTTCCCATAGTAGGTATCCAAATGCTTCCCTTCTCGCCCTTAATCTCTGGTCTCTTCCAATCGAGCCATTATTTAGTTTTTCCCTAGATTCGCCACGATTTCCCTTTATATCACCAGACATCATTAATTATAAAAAGAATAATTATATTTATAATTATTCTATTTTGATGTATCAATCATATAATTTAAAATGCTAACTTATTCGAGAAATGGAGAGATTCCGAAATGCGACCCATAAATGAAAAATACTCAGAGCTTGCGCTAAATCTTGCAACGTCTACATTTGGTGTTTCAGGCTTTTATTTACTATTATTATTTGTTAGCTTCTCTGTGTCAAGAAATGCACTTATTACGGGTATTGCTGATAGTTTATCCTCAATTTCATTGATTTTTAGTCCATTTCTGGGGGCCTGGATAGATAGTAAGAATTACTTAGGCGAAATTTCACGATATGCCTCAACTCTCAGATTTTTGAGCATAATTCCGATTGCACTTTCGCTGTTCTCAAGAAACTATTATTTCATTATTCTCTCTCTTTTTAGCGCCTCTCTTATAGTGGGTTTAACCTCCGACATAATTAATTCAATCAGATCGGTTTGGGTTAAACAAAATCTCAAGGGAGAGCACTTAAGAAAAGGCACTTCTCTCAATCAAACCATTGGAACATTAGCGGACGTAGTTGGATACCTTACTATAGGATTTGTATTAACAATTGGATATTATCCTGCATTAATTATTGTGGCTTGTGTCCTTGCAGCGACCGGTTTTACCTTTACAAAGCTTGAAAAAAGTGAAGTATCGAACAGCAACCAAACTAGTTCTCTGTTGTCCGAGACCGTAGATGGGATGAAATACGTATGGAGTTTAGTCGATTTACGCACTTTATTCATAGCATATATCTTCTTCAGTTTGATTCTGGGTTTTCTGGGTGTAATATTCACAGTTCAGACCTCTATTTTCGGTTCATTGGCCTCAATCTATCTAGGGTTTATTTTGACTTGTTTATCCATGGGAATCATTATCGGATCAACTTTGTCTTGGTTTAGGCAAACACGAATATCAAGTATATTGACTATAACTACTATAGTCATTGGTTTAGCTTTTGTACTTTTAAGTTTTATACCGACCTTATTAATAGAATGCGCTATTTCTTTGCTAATAGGCATTACCGTTGGAGTTTTTATGGTAAGCGCAATGTCTTATATCAGAGAGAATACGTCTCTGGAATATACTGCTAGGGCGATTGGGACAATAACATCATTTTCACAAGGCTCTACATTCATTGCGGGATCACTTTCTGGGGCACTTATAGTAATTATAGGAGTTTCACATACCGCAAGGTATGTGGGATTTTTTACTTTACTTGTCGCTATTTATTTGTTTTTTGGTTTTCAAAAAAAACTATGATTTCATAACCAGCATACAAAAATTCTCCAGATGGCAAAAATCTGACTCCGTTGATGATGCCTTGGTTAATCACCTATTGGAGCGGGAATGGAGTCAATCTTGCTACCACTTCTTATAAAGGATATATGTTGGCTTTAAAAACACTGTTTTTTTTCTGCCGGCTGTGGCATTATTTCAGGTTTGATCTCGTAGGATTTGCCGTTCTTCTCGCCGATATTGGGAGGATGTCGCTTTTTGTATTCATCAAGCTGTTCCTTCAGTTTCTTATTCCCTTAACTCGGAACACTTTTAGGGAACATCTCTGGTTTCATTCCCAGCAGTTCCGCAAGATCGCGAGACTTCTTCGGAATCTCCGCCACTATTGTTCGATTCCCGATATCAGTGAGATATATCTTCGACAGCTGGAGAATTGCGTCCTTCACGCTTATTCGGGAATTGACATGCTTCTCCTTGAGAAGCTTCAGTATCCTGTAATATGCAATGAGGGAGAGGAATGATACGAATACATATCCCCTCATGGAATCATCGTCCCTGAGGTATGGCGTATCGGTCTTCAGAAGATTCTTGAACACGTCGAATGCCTCCTCCACATCGTTCC
>JAJZOM010000001.1 GCA_021811505.1 Thermoplasmata archaeon
TATAATTTTTGGTCTTCAATCTCTCTGTATTGTACCCGCTACCCCGCCCACAAATGTTAAATAGTATCACCAAGTGTGTAATTATGGGTAAAAAGCTAGGTGTGGCTTTTTCCATTGTTGGTGCAGCAATGGTGATAATTTCCATATCAGGACTGCAAAGTGCGGGACATGATCCCCTTTCAAGCCTGAATAATATTTATCAGACGACCGGAGGAAGCCAGTACAAAATTTCACAGAAATTGGCAGGCTACGCTCAACTGTATGACTTCAAAAAAGGTAGCAGCAATGTCAGCAATTTACGGATATCAGGAACAGAAATTCAATTAGTGGTCACAAATCTGTCGTTCAAAAGTCCAGATATGTCGGGATATACGATCAAGGCATTAGAAAACAATCAACTGTTATCCTATCTTGTTACAGTATTACAGAACGATGGTCCAAGCACTACAATGACTTTGATTCCGCTGTATTCCAATAGCATAAATACCACCCAATCAGCAAACATTCCCAACTACAAGCAGGATGCAGGCAGCAGTAGTCCTTCATCAATACATGTGAAAACCGCCGGTTATCCGATATCCGATGTACAGAACGTCTTTTCGATGGGATGGCTGGGTTGGTTCCTCTCATTCAATGAGGCAGGAACATATAATTTGATACAGGACATGGGATCGTTATCCTTACTTTTGGGTTTTCTATCATATTGTATCGGGGCATTAGTAGTTGCTTCATTTGTGGCCTTTCTTGCCAGTCTCCTGCTTGGACTCGGAGCTATTTTAATTGCAAACCTTGATCTGAGTGGCGGGAATAATGGAGTATATTTTGATGGAGCCTATGGAACGTTAACGGGATGTGGGACCCCGTGGACACATTCAATTCCCTGGTGGGCATAAATGGATCGATTGAGAAAACTCAGTTTAATTCATCTGATACCATTTACAGCTGCTTCCATATCTTTCATTTTATCTATGACAGAGTACTATCTGCTCTCAAATATCTCTTTTGCAACATATAAGTACTGGATGGAAAATATTTCGCTCCCTATCCTCGCTGTCGCAATTCTGGCCGGCATCCCAAGATTGTATTACCTGTGGAAGAGGATGAGAGGCAATCGGTTGGAATAGAATTTAACTGTAGACTTTTTCTAAAAAATCGGGTCAATCCGGGTAGCCCCTCCAAATCTGATGTACATCCGGACCTGTATTTTTCAGGTTTGAATTACCATTATTCATGCCTATTTCATGTATGTTATAATGAGCTCATTGCGTGATTTCAGCATTCCCGAAGCGTATAAACAGATCAGAAGCATGGACACACTTGCCAGTCTCGAACCAATGGTTGACTGGAACTCCCTGGGATCCATGGTGTCTGTTCTCTTCAAAAACAACACAGAGAAAGGCGGAAGGCCGAACTTCCATGAGGTCACCATGATCAAGACATTATTCATACAGGAACTTTACGGCCTCAGTGATGAGGCAACGGAAAGGGAACTCTATGATCGGATATCATTCAGGCATTTCCTCCGCTACCCGGACAAGATGCCCGACGCTTGTAAACCCGGTTGACTTTTTTCCAAAAAAGGCGGGAGTTCAGGATTATCGTGATCTTATAGTCATCCGAATAGTATTTGTCGACAAGTCCGAGCCATTTCACAAATTCATTACGTATTTCCACCATTTTGTAATCAGCAGGTCAGGGGATCGAAAACCTCCAGTGGCTTACTATTAAACCTATGAAATTATCGGTCCTAGCAATATCCAGCATCTCCGATTTAAGCTAAATTCTTTGAGGAAGGGAGCAGCGAGATGCATACACTGATCAGCTCCATCAGAAACCTCCTAGAACTCACCTCTTAACGGTGGAAGAGATACCAGATTGATTCAATCAGCTGCTCGTATGCAAACAGGAACGGGAAGAACAACACGGTATATCCAAGCCGATATTTATCATCGGAGATAGAGCACATTGAGGAAAATAAATCAAGGCATTGTGATTATGCCCTGTTGACTGCCATATGTGCTAGCAAGATTTCCGCCGTGGCCCAGTGGTACGGCACCAGAGACCATGTTTTTAACAATGCAGTTGCCTTGAAAGAATGTATCTCTAGTCATATATAATCTGCATTCCCAGGGACAAAGAGCATTTTTGACTTTGAACTCATCCGAACTATTCTGAAGTTACCCCCGTTGGGGTACCTTGTTTTGATGGAAACGGAATATCCGTGATTCCCTAAGAACGTAGGGATTGAATAGATACCAGTTACATGAATAATGAGGCGAAGTGATGACATGAGCGAGAATGTTGCTGAAATGATCGTTGATTCGCTGGTTAAAAGCAGAGTTGGAAGGATATATGGGGTTCCCGGAGACTCAATTAATCCCCTTGTCGAAGCGATAAGACGTAGTGGAAAGATAAAGTACGTGCAGGTGAGGCATGAAGAGGGAGGAGCATTTGCAGCATCCTTTGATTCCAAATTCAATGGGAGTCTATCTGCATGCTTCGGCACTTCTGGCCCGGGATCGATACACCTTCTCAATGGTCTGTATGATGCAAAGATGGACAGGGCTTCAGTAATTGCAATTACCGGACAGGTAAGCACAGACCTGATTGGGAGAAATTCACACCAGGAATTTGATCTAGTCAGGCTGTTTGACGACGTAACTGTATTCAATCGCCTCGTAACGGATGCGGAAAGCGCCCCATATTTAGTTGCAAGAGCGATACGGGAGGCAAGATTGTCTCATGGGGTAGCACACCTGAATTTTCCCGTGAACCTTTTGAATCAAAGGCTGGAGAACCAGGAACGTTACTTGGCCGAACCACCGAAAGCGGTCTACAGCCCCGACTTAACCCAGGTTGCGAAGCTAATAGAAAAAAGCAAGAGGCCAGCGCTTCTGATTGGGGCTGGAACAATAGACGAAAGCGATTTGCTGGACACGTTATCAGAGAAAATCGGTGCTCCCGTCATATACTCATTACTTGGCAAAGGAGTAATGGCAGACGACGATCCAAGGGTAATGGGTGGGCTGGGCCTGCTCGGTTCCAGGCCTGGTCTATCAGCAATCAAGAAATCTGACCTAATAATAGCGGTTGGTTCCTCCTTTCCCTATCGTAAGTACATACCGGATGACAGGAAGATAGTTCACGTTGATATAGACGCAGGGGCTCCAAACAGGGTATTCAATGCTTCAGTCCCTGTTCTTTCCAGTTCGCACGATTTCCTGAGTTCCATAATTGGAAAAATACCGATAAAGACGGATAAGTTTTTTGATGAACTCCAGGAAACCAGAAGAGAATGGCACGAGCGTTTGACGGAAGACGAGAAACGTTCCACCGAGGGTGTGAATCCTATGATGCTGGCCCGAGCCCTGTCTGAAGAAGCAGAAATGGGGGCTACCATCGTCACCGATACTGGCAACACCACCGTGTGGATCGCGAGACATTTTCAAGCTTCTTCCGGACAGAGGTTCCTCTTTTCGGGAGGGCTCGCTTCCATGGGTAACGCACTACCAGGCGCACTTGGTATCGCGATGTCGCAGGATAAACCCGTTATAGTCGCAGTGGGAGATGGAGGACTGGCAATGACGATGATGGAACTTTCCACCGTTAAGAAATATAACATTCCACTGAAGATCGTGGTTTTCAACAACAGCAAACTCGCCATGATCAAGTTTGAACAGGAAGTGCAGGGCTTTCCTGAGTGGGGCATAGATCTCTACAATCCAGATTTTTCAGTGGTAGCGAAAGCGTACGGCATTGACTCGGACAGGATTATGGGAAACGGAAATCTAAGGGGAAACGTTAGAAACATGCTCGATCATGACGGGCCATTCCTTCTGGAGGCTATTACTGATCCAGACGTAAGGCCTATGCCTCCAAAAGTCACCGTCGAGCAGGCTGCTGGCTACTTGACTGCGAACATTCGTGAACATGTTGGATACATCCCAGAAGCGGCTCAGATGAGGGACTGATGATGATGACTTACCAGAACACCACAAATCCTGAGAGAAAGTCTGTGGTCATCATAGGCTTCGGGTTTGGAGGGTTTTCTCTTGTCCGATCATTTCACAAACAGGCGAGGAAATTTGGAATAGCCTCCTCAATAATCACGGTGATCAACAAGACAGACCAGCTTACCTTCACCCCCCTGTTACCCATGGTATCGGGGGGTACGGTAAGGCCATCAAGCGTGATCGAGAACATATCGCGCACTTCCGAAAGATTTGGTTTCACCTTCGTTAACG
This sequence comes from Thermoplasmata archaeon, assembly GCA_021811505.1. The sequence continues at coordinate 4,245 of JAJZOM010000001.1, forward strand.
CTACTGCCAAGAGAATCAACATGCAGGATAGAATGGTAGAAACTGACAGGGGAGGGTTCAAATTTGACTATGTTGTGGTCGCAACCGGTTCATCAGACAATTTCTTTGGGATTCCCGGTGCGGAAAGCAACACGCATTCCCTCAGGAACGTATCGGATGCCCAGTTCATTACGTCGCAGAGCAGGCATCTCGTGGATAAATGCCGAGCTCAGCATACTCCTGGCCAGAGAAACGAGGCATCTTTCGTGATCGTGGGTGGAGGACTGTCCGGTGTTGAAACTGCGCTAAGCCTCAATAATTCTATCAAACAGAAAGGTGGTGACACCTGCAGGTATCAGAAAAATGGTGTCTACTTAATAGAAGCGGGAGAAAGAGTTCTCCCCAAGGAGCAGAAATCCGTTTCAGATATTTCACTCAAGGAACTTATTTCTTCTGGAATTCATGTACTTACGGGGACGAAGGTCTCAAGCGTAAACCAAGGGATTGTTCACCTTAGCGACGGAAGTGAAATTGTAGCAGAGGAAGTGATCTGGACTGCCGGAATTAAGCCGAATGCTATTGCCATAGATCATCAAGGCAATGGAGAATATCACGAGACGGGAAAGATCCCCGTTGACTCCTGCTTGCAGAGCAAGGAATTTCCCAACGTTTTTGCACTTGGGGATTGTGCTTTAATCTTTGATGAGAAAGGAGAACGCCTTCCGGAGAACGCCTCTGTTGCGGTTCAGGAAGGCGAATATCTTGGAAAACAACTTGCGAATATCATTGGTTCAGGGAAATCTCCGCGCCATCCCTTCAAGCATTGGGATCTGGGACACATTATCGCATTGGGATCGGATAACATATATGTTGGTCCAAAGAAAGCAATATTGCGTGGGAAACTTGCAGGTCTCTTCGCCTTCACTGTTTCCATGCTGGATCTGTTTTCATGGGAAAACAGGCATGGCGTCTTGTTCGACGAGATAATATTCCGACTCCACAAAAGAAAAGCATGATTCCTGAGTCAAGGTCCTTATGAAATCAATCCCAAACTATTCAGGCATTACCATAATACCACAATTCTGCTCTCAACGACAGGGGTTCATGAAATGAACGTAACTTTTGCCAAGGGAACACGGGTTGACCGTAACATGGGCAGCGACCCTTCTGCTTTCTATTTTACTGGCAAAATACCTGAGTATCCCCGGTATAGTTCTCTTTTGCATGAGTTTGCCAACCATAACAATGTATGATCCCATTCTTGACGCTCTCAGGATCTGGAAGATAAGAAGAGTAAATCCACTCACCACCTTGAATGAGAATCTGAGCCTTTGACAGAAGATCCTTATGTTTATTCTTGGCACCACGGCTGGAGGGGGAGTTGCACAGAGTTTCGCACCATTGATTGCATTTGCAGTTTCAGTCATTTTACTGGTTATGCTAATTGTTTTTACAAAACTTTTACAGGAGAGGAACCCTTTCGCCAGATCCCTTTCAGTTGTTTTCGTAGCCTCACAGTTTGTCTTGCTTCATAGCGCATTTACCGGCGTGCTCACGTATGCTGAGGCAAGAGACTTTGCTTTTCTGGCGCTGATAAATGTCATCATCGTCGTCAGCGTTGGGCTCATTATGAATGCCAGGATTGGTAATGAAAACAGGAAACAGTCAGGCTTCCAGACAGGAATATGCCTGGTCGCTGGTTCGGCAGAGATACTGTACCCGCTCACCATGAGTCTCCCTTTGGAGTTTGTTGTATTTCTGGCAACAGCTGTAATAGTTTCTCTCACATTTGTTGCTGCAAGGAATCTCTCAATGAAAAGAATTGGATTACTTTCATCTCTCTGGACAATTATAACGGTCTTGGTTCTGGTATTTGGTCCCTGATGGTAAGAGAAGCGTACAAATACATGGTTCACAAATTTTCGCAACGTGTTAGAATACCCTTTCCCATCACTTCTTAGCGACCAGTGACTAAATTGTGATATGGGGAGAATCTTAGACAGAAGGAAGTTCGCCTTAGCAACACGATGGTTGTTATGCTTGACCCGATGAAAAAAAGGATGAATGCTGACCTAAGTAATTCGGGATTAAATAGAAGCCATGAGATTACTTCTCTAATCCATGAAAGAAAAGGAATCATTCCTAGACAAAGAGCATACCGAACTGCTCGAAAAAATTCAAGAACTGTCGATGCGTGAGGGAGATGTGGGAGAATCCTTCAAGACTGTTATGAAAATATTCAGCTTTCATCTTGACAGGGAAGAGGAAACCGTGATCCCATTACTTGAGTATCTCAGGAGAAGGGCATTAAAGGAACCAGAATCTGGGCATGAAAGAATCTCAACAGCAAGCAGAGGATTCCAGCAGGAATATGGTTCCATGCTTTCTGAACATAGAGAGATTGAGACCCTTCTCGAGGCTGCTGAAAGATCCAGCAGTGCAAACATGAATGAAGTGTTGGACCTGGTACGTGAATTGAGGCATCACGTTGAGATAGAGGAAGAGATACTCTATCCTGCTGCCTTGGCGGCCGGAGCATTATTCAATCTTGAAACCCCGCATGCCTGATCTTTAGGAGCGGACCACCCTTATTTTCCTGCACCGTAAAGGCATGGGCATAACTATTCTTCAAGCGTACTTAAATACTGAATTGTCCCCATTATAATGGTTCTTTGATAGAGATAGGGGGTGAGTTCAAGTCGTCGGTTACATGGATCAAAACGCTTGCAAAAAGCCATTCGGCCAGGGTCAAGATTCTCGACGTGAGAAAAAGCAGCGAGGATATCAAGGACCTCGTTGAGATATTCAGTCCTGCAGGTGGAATCGAAGGATTATCTTCTGAACCGGTCAAACGGATGAAATTGAACAAAGGAAATTTGTCAATGGTTGATGATCATCATGCTACGGCTGTTGTGAGCGCGCGTGAGTGCGCTATTTGCAGCGAAATGCGCAACTGGGACATCTTTCTCACAGAGGCGTATTCCCGGGAATCAGGTGATATTGCCATGAAGTGGCTGGTGCCGGATGAAAAAACTGTCGCTGGTTTTCTTGATCGACCAAGAGAAGATGGGGTTTCTTTCACCCTGCCTGAGAAAAGAAACCTAACCAAGAGGGGAGAGATAACAGCACGACAGGAGTTTGTCGTGAGAACCGCTTTTGATCTGGGCTTCTTCGAGTACCCAAAAAGGATCAACCTTGAGGGGCTTTCTGCGAGGCTTAATGCTTCCAGCGCCACTCTTGGCTAGATTCTTCGCAGGGCAGAAAAGAACATAATCGGCTCTTATTTCAACATGAGAAGGAATTATACATAGCGTCATAATTTCATTCGTATATTCTTAAATACCTATTCACGTTTATATTCTATGAGAAAGCTCATAATTTCTCAGGACGAAAAGGAAAGAATCGAGGAGGAGATAAGACGCAGCGACGATTCAAGATACGATCACAGACTCCATGGCATTCTCCTGGTTGCTAATGGATACAGTTCATACGCTGTCTCGGAAATGCTGGGGGACAGTCCGAGGAGCATAGAGAACTGGGTTAACTCCTACAGGAAAACGGGGTTCGACGGCCTGAGGGAATCCGACCACCCCGGGAGGCCTTCCAGAACGTCAGGCATAATGGAAAGTATAGGCGAGGATCTGAGGAAGAATCCTGGCGTTTTCGGGTATTCCCAGAACATGTGGGACGGTAAGCTCCTGAGTCATCACCTGCATGCAAAGTATGGTGTCGACATGGGCACAAGACAGTGCCAGCGGATATTCAGAATGCTGGACTTCAGGATCAGGAAACCAAGGCCGGTCATAGCAAAGGCGGACGAGGAGAAGAAGGATAATTTTAAAAAAACTCCGGAAAATGGTGCATGA
>JAJZOM010000033.1 GCA_021811505.1 Thermoplasmata archaeon
AAAATTTCTTTTTAGACATTATGACCGATCTGATTAGTATTTACGGAATATATAAACATTTCCTGCGTAATTCCGTTATAATTTCGAGAAATTTAAAAGTAAAATATCCCACTATTACCTTATGCTTAACATGAGTGAAGCGTCGACAATTAAGAAAGTGGCAGTTATCGGTGCCGGAAATATGGGTGCGGCCATTGCTGAAGTGATGGCTTATAATGGCATCAGTGTAATGTTGAAAGATCAGGATCAGTCGCTGGTCGATTCCGGGATGAAGAGAATAGAGAAGTTCATCAGGAGCCAGGTTTCTTTTGAGGAAAAGAGAGCACAGAAAGAAATAGACCGAATTGAGAAACTTGGTATCACCCTGAACCCGGATCAGAAGGACGGCTTAATAAGCAGACTGAAGCCGGCAATTACTGGAAACAATATCCATGAGGTACTTGGAAGAGTGAAACCTGTTCTTGACTATGAAGACCTTAACGGAGTCGATCTTGTCATAGAAGCAGTGTTTGAGAAAGAAGAGATAAAAAAGAAGGTTTTCAGTGACCTGTCACGACATATTTCTACCGAGGCAATTGTGGCTTCCAATACCTCTTCTCTGAGCATAACGTCACTTGCAACTGCACTTGAGGTGCCTTCACGAGCAATAATTGCACATTTCTTCAATCCGCCGTATACACTGCCGCTGGTGGAAATAGTTCCTGCAATCCAGACTTCCCGGGATGTTGTTGAAAAGTTGTCTGGATTCATAGGGGGATTGAAAAATCACAGGCAGCAGATGGTGCCCATAGTGGTAAAAGAGGTTCCCGGATTTGTCGTCAACAGGATACTGGTCCCGATGATAAACGAGGCAGTATTTCTTCTTGATGAGGGTGTTGCATCAAGGGAAGATATTGACCGGGCAATGAAACTGGGCGCAGGTATGCCAATGGGACCTCTGGAACTTGCCGATATGATCGGGCTTGACGTGACGCTTGATGTGTGCAGAATATTCCATGAACATTATGGAGATTCAAAGTACAGGCCGTCAGTCCTTCTGAAGAAAATGGTGGATGCCGGCATGCTGGGAAAGAAGAGTGGCAGAGGTTTCTACCAGTATTAGATTTATTTAAGCTGCTTAACGTCTCTCTGATGCCTATTCAGCAGGACTATTGTCGGAGTGACGGCATATTTTGATTTTGATATTCTTGATATTGAAATCAGAGCGGTTCTTTTTACATTATTTGTGAAGAATTTATCAATCTCCTTCAGGAGAGATTTGTTGACTTTCAGCTCCACGTAAATGGGGTTTCCCATGTGATACCATGTAGCTATTATTGAGTCTCCATCCGCTCCTTCAATGTCTTCACGGTCCACTTCAAAATCAAATCTCTGTCCGACTTCAATTTTCAATTCGGATACCTATCGAGATCAGTAATGTTTGTGATATAAATCCTACTATTGATCAACAGATCGTCATTCTTCGTTATATACCATCCGACCAATATTATCGCATAGGATCAATTCACGAGCGCGCATAATTCCGATATTTCAGTTGAATTGTCGCACGAATAATATTCCCGGCGAATGATCCGGTGTGTTTCCATAACACAACATTGATTATTGTCAGTTCAAAAACAGACTGGATTCTGCTTCTCCATCATGCAGTTTGCAATTACAAAATCAGATCAGAAAAAATCATCTGAACTTGCTGTAATCGGCCAGAAGGTCGTAAAGCCTTTTTTGCATTCCGTCGTCAATCAAGCCTTCTTCATATTTCTTTGTTATGTAATCCTTGGCTTCTCTTGTGCCCTTCTTTGAAGCAATTGAGTAAAGGCTACCCTTTATTGCACCGCGTACACTGTCCGGAAGATCCTCTACGACCTTCCCCAGCATATAGTTGAATTCTTCTGTCTTTCTCATGTCAAGTCTTTTGGATTTCTTCTGGAAAACTTCCCTCTTCAGAGGACCGTACTTGTATCCATTATGTGGCCTTTTATTTGTTTTTTTTATCAAACTAATGCTTGTATTTTGAGAGCTTATTTAGACTTTCGCCTATTTCAGTAACATTCTCTCGGCCGTAAGCGACTGAATGATCATGTTACCTATATCACTGCCCATGTGTTCCTCTCCATCTACCCAAAAAGCGCCATTTTACCTCTTTTCTGGGTCTTCGGGAGAGTGAAAACAAGGACTGCGGCTATCAGTGAAAGAATTACAAATACCTCGAAACTGAGCGTTAGCCTCTGGTACTGGTCAAGTATAATGGAACCTGCTATAATAGGACCAGCGGCCATTCCTCCCTGGCTTCCGAACCCCCAGACAATTGAGTTATTCATTGATGAACTGGTCTTGGAGGCGTACGAGGATATGATAGAGAAAAGAAGCGGAAAACCACTGAATGTGAAGAAACCGAACAGCATGAGGAATAATATGTTGGCAAACCCTCCGATGAACAGTATCCCCAATACCGACATAGCAGTCCCGACGGAACTTAGTGAAAGAAGCATTCGTCTGTCATACCTGTCTGCAAGTATCCCGAACAAAGGCTGTCCCAGTATAGCAGAGGCATACATTATGGACAATGCCAGTCCGAGTGAGGTGGTTATTCCATATCCTTCAACGCTGGAAAGGTAGGTTGGCATCCATGACGCGATTCCCTGAGAAGCCGTGGTTCTAATGAATGTGATTACGGTCAGGAGAATTATAGCGCTTGATACCGTTGACTTTTTTTGAGAAACTGTTGTGCCTTGATCGACCGCGACATTGGGTTCGCTCCTGTCCTTTAGCCTGAAAAGAATAAGGGACGCAGAAATTATTGCCACTGCGGCAAATACGATGAATGAACCCGACATTGAAGTAAAAACTGCAATGGCGAAAAATAAGTAAGGATATATTGATCTTCCGAGGCTACCCATGGCCCCGTTTATCCCGAGAGCCTTTCCCTGATCCCTGTTCTTGAATCTGTTCTGCAGAACTGCCGCACCCAATGGGTGGTAGAAAGCGCTTCCTGCGCCCATTGCGAAGGAAGCAACTAATGAGAGTACAGATGCAAATGGCTTATCAGGCGATACGACCACGAAATAAAAAATGCCAAGACCCAGTGCCATCATAACGAAACCGGCAGAAATGAGTATGCCGTATCTGTGGATTAACTGTGAGAGCCTGCCAACTGCAAGCGAAAACAGGGAAGCCGTTATGTAGAAAACGGCAAGAAGAGCCGTGAGAACTACAGGGGAAAAGCTGCCGGAAGAAGCAAATACAGCGATTATAAGAGGAAAAAAGAACATTGTACCATCATTGACAAAATGCCCCAAAGAAGCCAGAGATAAAGCCGCAAGCTTACCGTTTTCCTTTTCTTTACTATTGAAAATAGGTAAGTCAGTCATATATGAGTAAATTACAGATAAGTACTTAATCATTATTAATATCCCAACATGATGATCGAAAACGAGAAGGTTCTGAGGGGAGTAATGACGCTGCTCATACTCGGTGAACTCCTGGAAAAGCCTCTCCATGGGTATGCCCTCCAGAGCAAGGTCTCAGCAAAACTCGGAACCGCGATCCCGCCCGGAACTATTTACGTTCTGCTCGGTTCCCTGCAAAAAAGGGGGTTTGTTGATATACTTGAGCGTAAAATTGTCAGCGGAAGAAAAACTACCGTGTATGAGATCACGGAGAATGGAAAAATTTTCTTGATTAACCATGAAGAACCACTTACAATCGTCAGGGGAGTGCTGGATAATCTGCTTGAAAGCATCGGGAAACTGAGCAGTTCAACATATGTGGACGGTTGAAATTACCCATATGACAGATAAAGTCATCCTGGTTAACATTATGAGATAAATGAGAAATTTGCTCAACCCGGAATCGTGGAATTCCAACACGAACTTTTTAATATGCATTTAAGAATACTATTTCTCAGATATCATGCAAACCCGGTCTTCGGACAGTCCATTAATCAGTATCTGTGGGAATTTGTGTTGTTAATGGCTACAAGGATAGGCGTTCTCAGGGAAACTGATGCGTCTGAGAATAGAGTCTCCATGGTTCCGGATCTCATTGGGAAAATTTCCGCGATGGGTGCGGAAGTAATAGTGGAAAAAGGTGCAGGGTCTTCGTCGCATTTCATGGATTCTGAATATTCATCAGCAGGAGCACAATTAGTGGGGGAGAGAAAAGAAATTCTCGGCTCTTCGGACGTGATTCTGACTATCCACGGCCTTGGCAGTGACGAAATTAAAAATGCCAGGAAGGGAACAATCCTGATCGGGATGATCAGCCTTCAGGGAAAAGATGAAGTTTCCAATAGCATGGCTAATGCCGGGTTGACAGTGTTTTCACTTAACCTGATGCCAAGAATAAGCCGTGCACAGACGATGGACGTACTCTCATCACAATCTTCCATATCCGGCTACAGGGCAGTGCTTCTTGGCGCATTTCACTCTCCGCGGCTCTTTCCAATGCTGACAACGGCAGCAGGGACAGTCCGGCCGGCCAAGGTTCTTGTTATAGGAGCAGGCGTTGCCGGACTTATGGCTATAGCCACCGCGAGAAGGCTCGGTGCTGTAGTGGAAGCTTACGATATCCGCAAAACAGCGGGAGAAGATGTAAGAAGTCTTGGAGCCAGGTTCCTTGAAACTCAGGTAGATGCCAGAGCTTCTGGAGGATATGCAAGAGAACTTACGCCTGAAGAAAAGAAACTGCAGACGGATATCATTTCCAATGCGGTCTCCGGGGCAGACGTCATAATAACGACTGCTAGTATTCCGGGCAGGAAGGCACCCGTTATAATCAGTAGGGATATGATTCAGAAAATGAAGGCAGGCTCAGTGATCATTGACCTGGCAGCCGACACTGGCGGAAACTGTGAAATTACCCGGCCAGGTGAAACGGTTATTGAAAACGATGTGTCGGTTTTAGGTCCGAACAACCTTCCGTCGGAAGTCCCTTACCAGGCCAGCCAGTTGTACGCAAGAAATGTGCTTTCTTTTCTTCCCCTTCTCATCAGCAGGGAGAGCGGAATTGCAAGTTCTTTCGAAGATGAGATTCTCAAGGCTTGTCTCCTGATGCACAATGGAGAATTGATATCTGGGTCTAAAGGGAAGGAGGCTGTTAAACCATGATAGCAGAGATTTGGAGTGCAATTTACATAGTAGTGCTCTCCGCGTTTGTCGGATATGAAGTAGTATCGAGGGTGCCGGTAATTCTTCACACGCCCCTCATGTCCGGATCAAACTTCATACATGGCGTAGTTCTTGTCGGAGCTATCATTGCTCTTGGTTTCGCCACAGACAATGCTGAAAGAATCATTGGATTTATTGCGGTAGTAATGGCAACGGTCAATGTAACCGGCGGGTACGTTGTGACAAAGAGAATGCTGAAGATGTTCGAGCACAAAAAGAAGGAAGATCAGGATGTTTGATTTATACGAACTGATCTATGTCGCAGCAATAGTTTTCTTCGTTATTGGCTTGCACAGGATGGGGCATCCGAAAACTGCCTTGAGCGGCATAATCTGGGCAGGATGGGCCATGGCTGCAGCCATCATAGTGTCCTTCACGATTCCCGGGATTTCAAATATTCCTCTTATTCTCATGGGCATAGCCATTGGAGGATCTATTGGTTGGATCGCTGCCACCAAGGTTGCAATGGTGAGCATGCCCCAGATGGTGGCAATATACAACGGCATGGGAGGAGGGGCTGCCGCTGCAATAGCTGCGATTGAGCTGCTCAGCGGCAATGCCTCCGTGTACCTCCAGCTTGCACTCGGTGGTGCAATAATAGGAAGTATCTCATTGACTGGAAGCATCGTAGCCTTCCTTAAACTGCAGGGCTGGATGAAGCAGACCCCAATCACTTTTCCATTGCAGCAGCCTTTCAATATGCTTATTCTGGCAGTATCCGCATTTTATGGGCTTGCTTATCTTTTCCCGCAGATCCCTTCTGGGATTTCTTTCAGTCCGATTTATCCATTCTTCATTCTCTCGCTGGCTTTCGGAATTTTGATGACCCTTCCCATTGGCGGAGCCGACATGCCTGTAGTCATATCCATGCTAAACGCACTTACAGGCCTGGCCGTTGCCTTCGACGGTTTCTCAACGTCTAATTTTGCAATGGTGGTAGCCGGAATGTTAGTTGGGGCTGCAGGTTCAATTCTGACTGTTGCGATGGCAAGAGCCATGAACAGATCGATATTCAGCGTATTGTTTGGTGCATTTGGAAAAACAGATGGAAATGATCTGAAAGAGACGAGAAATGCGAGAGCAATTGAAGCTGAGGATGTCGGCATTATGATGGCATATGCGGGAAGTATCATAATAGCGCCCGGTTTCGGGATGGCGGCTGCCCAAGCGCAGTTCAGGGTAAAGGAACTTCTCGATATCCTTCAGTCCAGAAACTTGCAGGTCAGGTTCGCAATCCACCCGGTAGCAGGACGGATGCCGGGTCACATGAATGTTCTTCTTGCTGAAGCAGGGATTCCGTACGAACTAATGGTAGACATGGATGAGATAAACCGGGAGTTGCCAAACACGGACGTCGTGCTGGTTGTTGGAGCTAATGATGTGGTCAACCCGGCCGCCAGGAGAACTGACAGTCCCCTGCACGGTATGCCGATACTTGATGTTGATAAGGCAAAAAACGTCATCGTTATAAAGAGAGGGACAGGAAAGGGATTCGCTGGCATAGACAATGATCTTTTCTATTCACAGAACACAAGGATGCTGTACGGGGATGCAAGTGAGGTTATCGCTGCGCTAATTCAGTCTCTGAAGAAATTGTGAACTTGGACAGACGGGAAAAATAGATTTCAGTTTCCGAAGTATTTTTTAGAGGAAAACTGTGATTGTATGGTTTACTGCCCTGATGAAGCGGAACCTTCCCCAGAGCCATCCTGTGCAAAATCATCAACGTCAATGTTCTTTTTCGGTATTTTCTGTTCAAGGAATTTGGCAATCGCCGGCTTTTTGTTGATATTGAATACAAACTTCCTTTTCCCTATGTAGAATGACGCGATTTCCCGGAAAACAGGTGTGTTGTTTGGCCCATAATACCCGCTTGGAGATGGCGGACCGGTGGTTGAGGAAACGTACCCAAGATATACGTCCTCGAACTGGTCATAAGATACCTGTGTCCGGCTTCTTCCTCTCCTCCAGATTGCGTAATCTTCGTAAAGGTCGAGATGGCCTATACTTAGAAACACTAATCCCGTCAGGAGGACAAACAGTGTCGAGAATACGAGGGAGAAATCTGCAACCAGAAAGAGGGCGGAAACAAGCCCTGCAATATTCAATGTGAAATTGAACCCGCTGTCAAAAAAATTGTTTGTGGCACTTTGGTGGACATGTGGCTCAGGGTATATGGCAATGAGCTTGAGGAGGATTATGAAGGCTACAAGCGAAATGATGAACCAGGCAAGTACTTTGAGGAGCCCTTTGATTCTGAACCCTAATACATAAGCTGGTCCGCTGTTGGGCTCACTTTTTTCCATTTGAACAAATACTGTTATCAACCTATTTAAAATTTCTGAAAATGTTGCTCTGAGACCCCTTTCTGGACATCCCCCAATAGTCTCTTATAGGGGAATGCTAGATGGAATGGATGATCTGATATGGTTATCATTTCTTTTCTCTTAGTATCCATATCACTTATTGGAATCCTAAAGTTGAATATGATACGGCAAGAGTTTAGGTCGGATAAATGCGCAGCTAGGGAGATGGGAGAGAAGGATGATATCAAAGCCGTTATAGAGAAGGCTTCAGAATATGCAAGGCTCCACGCTAAGGAAGAGGACCATAAAAGGATCGAGGTTCTATTAGCGAGAAGATTAAGTCGCTTGGGCTCATAAGGATCTGTGGCTTGCTACTATTAGGTACTGGTACGTCGCCAATTAGTTGAGCCATCTTTTTGGATATCAGCCTTGTCTTTTGTGGTATTTTTATTAAGTACAGCGCCACCCATACTTGGTTTCTTCCTTGCATTAAAGCTGAACTTTCAAGAGAGTATCGACTTGATATTTACAACAAGTGCAGGCGGTTCAATTTTGCTATGTTTTTCCTAATCTCATTCCAGTTA
>JAJZOM010000054.1 GCA_021811505.1 Thermoplasmata archaeon
ATAATGTGACGGTTAACATGACAAATACAGGGAGTGCAACTCTCAATTTGAATAATACGAATCTATTGGTCAATGGGACCATAACGAATTTCACATATGCGGCTCAGTATGTGTTTCCACAGGGGAATGACAACATAACGTTCAGGGTAGCAGCCGGAACATATGTCGTGGAGCTGGCATTCAATACAGGATATGAAAAATTCACGGAGGTGACAGTTTAATGGGATCTCTAGCAACTTCGGAAATGATATTCTTCATTGCGACCCTGGTGCTGAGCATTTCAGTCGTAGGAGTCCTAGGTGGACAGACAGCGCATCTTGCTCTTGGAATGGAGAATTCTGCGAAAGGAACATCTAATTTGATTCAGACGGATTTTCAGATAATAAACGATCCGACCCATATACCACACAGTTCCAGCGGGTATGCATTCTACATCAAAAACACAGGTGAAACAGCGATATTCTTCACAAACCAGACTGTAAGCGTACTCATAAATGGTACTCTCATGAGCGGAAGTGAAGTAAGCATGAACTCCCCGAACGGAACCGGAGAACTAATACCTGGTCAGGTTGGTACAATTATGGTCAACATAACCATTGGTGCCGGATATAATCAAATAACGGTAACACTATCCAACGGATTGAGCAAGAACCTGGAATTTAAGATTTAATGGTGAGATATGTATTTCAGCTTCAACATTGATGGTGATGAACTGGACAGGAGGATGGGAGGCGGACTTTACGTTGGTCAGATCGCTACCATACAAGGAGGTAGTGGGGAGGGTAAGACTCTCCTTTCTCTCAGGCTTGCTTACGGCATGATAAAACATGGCGCCACCGTTGCATATGTATCCTCCCAGTTCCCGATAAGGGAATTCATTAACGAAGCTGAGTCCCTTGGCTATCCTCTGTTCAACGAGATACTCTCTGACCAGATGTGCTTTATTACTTCCGTGTTCCTGATGAGGAAGAACAGGAAAGCAACCCTTGATGAGCTTCTTAACCTCACTGAGGTAAAAAATAAACAGATACTTATTATTGATTCGCTTCATTCTGGTATGTTCAGTGACTATGACGTGGTTGAATACTTCTCCAAGTTGAGAAAGTTTTCCGAGGGGCGTATAGTTATAGTGACAATTAATCCCTCTGATCTGGATAAATCCAGCATGTTCAAGATTAATGAAATGTCGACCACAAGCATAAGTCTTAATTCAAAGGACCTCGCAGGAGAGAGAAAGCATTCCATCAACCTGGTGAAGTTCCCGATGGCGCTGAAGACCTTCCAGCAGTCTATCCCTTTCAGGATAGAGCCGGGAAGAGGACTGATAGTTGAAATATCGAGCATTTCATGAGATGGTCTAATGGCTGATTTTATAGTTTCCGACAGTCTTCAGGTTGCGATCCAGAGGAATCCACACCTAATGTCTTACTTAACTCAATATCAGATGCAGACACAGAGATCACCTGCATTTATTCCTGTGCCTGATAATTCGTTGAGGGACCAGGCTTCCTTGGATATAATTTATCCTGTCGGAGACCCGATATTCATCCATGTATATCTGGAAAATGGTGCGAAAATATATAATGCAATAGAACCAAACCTGACAAACGAAGAGCATGGGTTCATGGAACAGGTTCTCAGTTTGATCCTGAACTATGCGTCGGATTACCCCCCACCTGATTCTGAGGAGATTCTTGTAAAAAATCTGGACGAGATTTATTCCAAGGTCGTTACGGTTGGATCAGCGAACAGAATCAAATCGCTGTCTGCTACCGTGCGTCAGGATTTCAGGGATAAGCTGCTTTACAATATTAAAAAAGAAGTCATTGGACTTGGTGCTATAGAGCCAGTTATCAGGGATTCGAATATAGAAGATATAAGCTGCATAGGGGCTAATGATATTTTTATTGTTCACAAGATATTTGGATCTGTCAGGACTAAACTGTCGTTCGGAGATAATGACCGACTATCACTATATAGCAAGAGACTCAGTGAAAGAGTCGGAAGGCCTGTATCGGATAAAGTCCCAATTGTAGATGCTACGCTTCCAGACGGTTCAAGACTGTCAATTGTATACAGTACCGATGTTTCCGCGAGAGGTCCAAGCTTTACGATAAGGAAGTTCTCGGACGTCCCCATTAGTATAGTGCAACTTGTAAGGTATAACACCCTTTCAGCGGAGGAAGCGGCATATCTGTGGCTCGCATTGGAATATGGGCAGAGCATATTCGTATGCGGTGAGACTGCAAGCGGGAAAACTACCGTCGTAAATGCCATGATACCATTCATCAGGCCCGAAGCGAAAATTTTCAGCGCGGAAGATACCCCTGAGATCAGGGCCCCTCAGGATGCCTGGCAACAGCTTGTTACGAGAGAAAGAGGCGCGGAAGAGAGCAGGGTAACATTATATGATCTGTTGAAAACTGCGCTGAGATCAAGACCGAATTACATCATTGTCGGAGAAATAAGGGGCGCCGAAGGTTCCATGGCTTTTCAGGCCATGCAGACAGGACATCCGGTCATTTCCACTTTTCACGCAGCGTCTGTAAGAAAGATGATACAGAGATTCACTGGTACCCCGATAAATATACCCGTTACTTTCATGGATAACCTTAACATAGCGTTGATACAACAGGCAGTGTATGTGCATGGGAGGTTCCTCAGGCGAACCACAAGCATCAATGAGATCGAGGGATACTTCGAGGAACTGGGGGGGAGTCTCAACAAAGCAGGTCTTCCAATGGGACCCTACTACAGATCAGCATGTGTTCAGAGGCCTCAATAACAGTTACATCCTGGAAAAGCGAATTGCAGCAACTGCAGGAATGGCTGATCCTAAATCAATATATGACGAACTTTTCAAGAGAGCGAGGATAATTGAGTGGATGCTGAGGACTAATGTTATGTCCTATTATAAGGTATTCGAGCTTATAAAGTCATTTTACGTGAAAGGTGAGGCGTCAATTCCGTTGTACGGGTGATCAGGATATGGTAGTAACAAGAGGATTAGCAGCCATTACAAGAATTGAACTCAAGAGGAACGACGTAATTATAATCGGGGCATCCTTTGTAGCCATCACCATATCAATTGTACTATATGATCTTCTAAATTACTTTTATGCCCTAGGCATTGCGGCAATAGGTGGTATGGTAGTTATGTCCGTTCTTCTGCGACCCATACTCGTACGAGATGCTGCCAAAACGGACATAAATTCTAATATACCGTACTTTATGACAGCTTTTGCTACACTGTCAGTGAGTGCAGCGAACAGGATTGACATCCTGGAGATACTGTCAAAAAAAGAAAAACTCGGAATGATCGGCGAAGAGATCGCAAAGCTTGTGAATCTTGTAAAGAATTGGAGAAGAGGACTTTCAGAGGCAGCAATGTTCCTCTCCGGAAGATCGCCAAGTGAAATTTTCGAGGATTTTCTTGCAAGATTCGGGCATGCTATTAACAGCGGCCAGGATTTCGAGGAATTTGTCGAGACAGAATCGGAAACTGTCATGAATAATTTTGAGACAACGTACATGTCAGCGCTGTACACATTCGATCTCTACAAGGATCTGTACGTTTCCATGCTCCTCTCATTTGCGTTTCTTGTAACGTTCATCATGATAATGCCTATCCTCATCCATATAAATATTATCCAGGTGCTTTCACTCAGCCTTTTGACCATAATACTCGGAGAAGCACTCCTTGTATACGGAATAAAGGTAGTGCTTCCTAATGATCCTATATGGCATGATACTGGCATCAAAACTCCCCTTCAACTGAAAATCCAGCAGTATACCATTCTATCAGTCATGTCTTGCTTCGTGCTTTTCATAGTCTCAATGTTAGTAAGCCTCTGGAATATTTTGCCATTCTATGTGGTTATAGCCATCATAGTAACTCCTCTTTTTGTTCCGGGATATGTTGGCTCCAAGGCAGAGAGGATAGTTGCAAAGAAAGATGAAATGTTCGGCAGTTTCATCAGGTCGCTTGCCGGATCCGCTGCTGCGAGAGGTAACATGATCATAGATGCCCTGAAGAGCATTGTTCTACATGACTTCGGAACACTCACTGTCGACATCAGGGCCCTTTACCGTAGACTTGCGTACAGGATTAACAATATGCAGTCCTGGAAGAATTTCAGCGCAGACACAGGGTCTCACCTTATTGAAGTTTTCTCAGAGAGCTTCGTGGAAAGCGTTGATTTGGGGGCTAATGCAGATAAAGCTGGAAGTGTGGTTGCTGACAACTTTGACAGAGTCATAAGGCTGAGGAAAAGGAGGCATGCTTCAGTTTCGAGCTATACTGGAGTAATATATGGTATAACCGGGGGATTGGCTTTTTCCCTGGCTATTGCCTTCGGAGTGCTGGAAATTATAAATAAGGTATTCAGCACGTTCAACGTATCATCACTTAACTCATTCGGGATATTTGTATCGCAGCCGGCATCATCGATATTTACAATAGAAGCCTTCATTGTTACAATACTGTTGATTCATTCATTTATAGCTGGAACTGCGCTCAAATTTGCTGATGGCGGTAAAGTTGTTCATGGGCTGCACCATTTTGTCATAATGACATGGATTGTCACGATTGTGATGTACGGAACTCTCCAGATCACGACCATAATACTTGGCGGAGCCATATGATGGCGCCGTATCTCATTAAGTGACAAGCATAATATACCTAATGTTATCTAGTAAATAGATGGCTGACGCCGTTTCCATTAAGAAAACAGTGAAGAAATTAGATACTCTCTGGGAGAAATTGACGCATTCCACACAGGAAGATATTCCAGCCCTTGAGAGTGATTTAGCAGAGGTCTTATTGGAATTCAGAACGTCCGATCAGGCTGTGGAACCTGATTTTATTGAATCAGCTACGAAAATATTAAACGAACTTAAGATAAAAGATCCAGCATTCTATCCCAAATTTTTGTATGATGTCATTGGACTGTCTCCTCAAAATCCAGTTCTGATAAAATTAAAATTTGACTTTCTTGCTGACAGCACAGGGTATGAAGAGATTATCAAATTGCTGGACGAAGACAAGGATTTTACGCCGGATTCCAAAGACTTGGAGACAATCCTTTCTGCCTGCGATGCCTTGGGGAAATATGATGCCGCTGCTATCTTTCTTTCGAAAAGACTTATCTTTTTCGAACCACTTTTCAGAAGATATGGGGAGATTGGCTATGGTACCCAATTAGACGAAGTGATTCTGCGTAATTTCCTGAATGAGAGTGGACATAAGAGTGCTATCTCTTTCCTTGAACTACTTAAGGGTAAAAGTGCCAATGTGTGGGCCAGACTTAGAATCATTGAACTGCTGGAGATTGATAATAAAGCCGAGATGATCTCTGAAATTGAAAGATTCCCGTTTCACGAGATAAGGGAGTTACCAGATTTCAGGAAAATAAGTGAGGTGCTGATACGTAACAATCTTCTTTCAGAAACCGAGACCGTTCTCAATTTTGCCCTTGCTGCTTTCAATGATGATTATGAACTTCTCAAATTCAAAGGAGAGGTTCTTTTGAAAAAAACTGAGACTATTGAGGCATATGAGATATTCAAGGATCTCGCGGAGAGAAACAATACAGACCATGAAGTCATAAAGAAAGCCATTTCCATGGCATATGACCTAAATTTATGTGATGAATGCCTGGGACTCGTAGGCAACTATCCGGAATCGTCGAATGATATTGATATACTCAGCAAAAAGATATATTGCGAGTTGCAAACATCCAAGTTTAATGAGGCTTTGAACGACATATCTGCAGGACTTGTCAAATATCCTGACAATTTCCAGTTACTTACACTAAGATTCAAAACTCTCGTGAAACTCGGCAATGAGAATGAGGCGTATAACCTTGCCAGAACTTTGATGACAAAATCCCCGGACTATAGGGAAGCTTCGGATTTCGCTATGAATGAGCTGCTAAAGAGGGGGGAATTCAAGGAAATCCTTGAAATTTGCAACGCCAATGAAAATATAAAAATGATCTATATGCCTGCGTTTATTTCTGCAGAGATTTTCGAAGGTAAGACCAAGGATGCGCTGAAGATAATTTCCGAGAAGCCTGATCTGCTTAACGAAGATCTCGTGATTGACGCAATTTTTTTCAATGTCAGGAGCGATGAGATACTGAACAGGCTGGAAGAAATTGCCGCTAGTTATGGTGATTTGAAACCGTCCTTCAAGATTGTTTCGGGCAAACTCAGGGGTACGAGACTGAATGTTGATGCACTGACAGAGGAATATGCAAAAAATAATGGGTCCAGAGCCGTAGCATACATAATCTCCTACGACACCTTGATCCTCAAGACAACCACACTTTCGGAAAAACTGCAGGGAATTTCCTCGTCAATGAAATTCAAGGATGTCAGAGCTACCATGGACCTCATATCACAGGCCAATAGTGGGAAATTGAGTGATGACGTCATTGATTCACCAAGGTATCTGTTTCCAATCACTGAATCCCTGATTCGAACCGGCCAGATCGACAGAGCTGAAGCGGAGCTGATAAGGACTGCGCATTCAGACGATGATCCATTCTACAGATTCAATATTGCCTTGATTGATTTTCAAAGAGGAAATTATCCCTCCTCCAGAAAGAATCAGGAATATGCTGTCCAGAAACTCAGAAACTCCAACTTTTTAAAACTGGGAATGAATCTTTCGGTGGTTACAAATGAACCGAAAAAGCTCAGGGAAAACCTTGAAGAGATAGTCCGGCTCAAAGCAGTGAATTTTTTCGATTTCTCGGAAGTTTACCGGCACATCGTCAAGGGTAATTTCTGGGACATGGCGGAAATACTTGTCAGTGTCGATACCGACGGTTCGACAACTAACCCCTGGATAATCAGATTAAAGCGGGATTTGCTCATTAAAGATCGCGAATATAAAAAGGGCGAGGAACAATCCCTTCTTCTTTTCTCAACAAATCAGTTTACGATGGATGACGTTACACTTCACCTTGATCTCATGGATAAACAGGGGAAACCCAATGAAGCCATCAATTTTCTACTGGATCTGGAGACAGACTATAAAACAAAAGAACTTGAAATTATTGTAGGAGATCGATATTACGCTCAATCCAGCTTCCAGAAAGCACTTGTGCATTATAACTTAGCTATTTCCCTTGGTAGCAATCCGTCCGAAATAAGGAATTATGCCGATACACTTATTGAAAACAAAAAGTTTCAGGAAGCTAATGATATACTCGGTGGATCAAACAATGATCTTCTTCGCCTCAAGCTTTATCAGAAAACTTCAGATATTCAAGCAGCCCTCCAACTTTTAAAAAATCTTAACTTTAAGGGTGATGATGAACAGAAGGTGGTAAAATTTGCAGCAGATAACCTCTGGTATAACACGGATGTTAAGGAACTCCTCGTAAATCTCTATAGAGAAGAAGGATACACCTGGCTTGGGAAGATAATAGCAGCACGTACACTCAAGAACGGCGATAAGAAACTGGCACTGGAAATTTCCAGGAATCTGAACAAAAACCTCCCTGATAATATGGATATAATGCGCCTGTACTGCGATGTCCTCATACAGACTGGAGAGAGAACGGAGGCAATTGAGTTAATTCTCCGAAGCCTGAAATTCTGCAAGAGTATGGATACATGCCAGGATATTGTTAATAATCTCCTGAGACTCTATTACGAGGATAGAGATTTTGAGGAATTAATCAGGTTTTATGAGACGAATCAGAAGTTTGTGGACGAAAATAGCCTTCAGTATGTGATAAGGGCATATATGGAGCTTGACCGCTTTGATATTGCCGAAAAGCTGATGAGCAGATATGAGGGTACACTTCTGCCAAAAGATATCCATAATGAACTCAGAT
>JAJZOM010000302.1 GCA_021811505.1 Thermoplasmata archaeon
CCGAGAAACCAAGTGGGAATATACCTGTATTTTCCATATAGGCTCCAAGAACCGTTGCAAGTATTATACTTATGACCCCGGCGATATTTATTGTCTCTACAGAGGAATAGTCCGCTCTGGTACTATGTCTAACAATATAGTAATCCGCTATCATTACGGCAGCAAACGATGTTGTAATTATTCCGAGAACGTTAAGCCAGCTTGCAATGAAACCGAGTATTCCTACTGCTATCATTATTAGTGCAATTACGTTTCCAAGAATAACCATGGCCAGTCTACCCGGTCTCCGCTTGAAAGCTACATCAAAGAAGTTAACCAGTGCAAGAGATCCAGAGTAAGTATTCAGAACCTGAGCTTTTGCCTGGGCAGCATACATTAGAAGAAATCCGGCAATAGAAGAAAGTATTATGAAATAAGCACCGGTATTATATTGTGCCATAGCTTGAGCCTTTGCTTGCGCTGCAGTGCTTGAGAAACCTTGCGCCATGAAATAACTTATGACCGGTCCTGTTGCACCGAATACGATCACAGATCCTACGATCATAGTTACAATATCCATCATTATGCTGCCTGCGTACGCCATTATGGGAATGTCACGTTTTGTCTTGGCATATCTTGCATAATCAGCATCAACGAGGGCAAGAGCACCTGCTGAGCCTGCAAGAGTAGTAATAGCGATTCCCAGTCTCTCGAGTGGGCTACCCATGTTAGGTATCAGAGCAGGGTGGTTTATTATGGTGGAGAACGGAGTACCAGAGGCAAAAGCTGCAACGTAGAATATATATGCCAGCAGGACCAAAAATGCGATCAAAAGATAGCTTGAAACCTTCATTACCTCATTTACCCCATATGTCGTGAGAACAATCCACACCACTGTCAGTATACCGAAAATCAGAACTGCATGGAAAAGAGTATCACTCCATCCGAGTGCAAAAAGAGTACCGAAATACAGCAGGGCATTCTCAAGGGCCAAGAATCCGAGTATCATAAAGCCAAAAATTCCTGACGTGATTACCGAACCTCTGGCGCCGAAGCCGTAAAATCTCGAAGTAACTGTACTTGAAAGTCCTTCCCGGAAACTTACATTAGCAACCAGCCATCCCAATGTCCCTCCAAATATTGCTACCAGTACATCGGCTAGGATGGCCAGTTTCATTCCAGCCACCGCAGCCACATAACTTCCGATAAGAAGTTGTACCAGAGTCGAAACTATTCCCATGGATAACCAGGAAAGGGCCCATCCCGATTTCTTTTGTTCTTCAGGGACCCTGTTTAGGGAGTAATCATCAATCACTTCCCTTTCGTTGCGCACCTTATTACCCACTCCATCAGTGTGTTTACCACGCATTATGATGCTAACTTACATACTGCTATTAAATTCTTCGTTTAATTTAACAATAATCATAAATATGGTTTATAATTCAAGTTTATACAAGAAAAATGTTATAATGCATGCAATACCTATCTTTTTCAGATATAATATGGCAACTGATTTTGATTTTATTGTAATCGGTGCTGGCATCAATGGTCTCACTGCTGCATCATACCTTGCCAAAGAAGGTTTCTCTACGATTATTATTGAAAAACAGGATTACCTCGGGGGATGTGCTGTAACAAAGGAGCTCACTATTCCGGGTTTCAAACACGATGTTTTTGCTACCTCGATCAATATATGGAGGCTGGGACCTGTTGAAAAGGAGTTGAATCTGAGAAAATATGGTTACAGGGATTTAAGCCCGGAAGTTGTAGCCTCCACACCTTTCAAAAATGGGAGAGCCATAACAATTTACAATGATATCAACAAAACTGCCAATTCGATTGCTGGATTTTCAAAGAAAGATGCAGATAGATACAAAGAAGTATACGATTATTACAATACTGCTTCTGAACTGGTTGAAGAGGGGTTCGCAGCGGCCCCCATGAAGTATTCAGAAATGACCACCCTCCTTGAAGACACCGACGATGGACTGGAATTCCTGAGGCTTTCCTTCATGTCTGTCAGGGATTGGTTGAACGAGAACTTTGAGTCCGAAGAAGTGAAGGCATTCTTTACCATCTGGGCAACGAACCACGCCCCTCTGTCTCCCGAAGACGCCGGAAGTGCGTTGACGGCGTTGACTTTTGTGGGACTGCTACAGCAGAAGGGTATTGGAATACCGATAGGAGGAATGGAGATACTGCCCAATTCACTGAGAAACTTCATACAGGCGCATGATGGAAAGATTATCACGGGAGATTCGGTTGATGAGATTTTTGTGGAAAACAATATTGCGAAGGGAGTGAAACTGCGTTCAGGCAAACTTATTAATGCCAAGAAAGGAATTCTCGCGAACGTTGAGCCAAAGGCCCTTTTCAATAAACTCATCCCGCCATCAAAAGTTTCCGAAAGCTTTTTGAAAAAGGTTAATAAGTTTCGATATTCTGAAGTCACACAGGTTATGATACATGCCGCGATGAGTGAAGCTCCGGATTATATTTCAGAAGATACAAGGAAAGCAGGCATTGTCCAGATTGGTGAAACCGTGAATGAAATATCAAGGGCTTTTAACGATTCGACCATCGGTAGACTACCGGACCGTCCATTTATGACTCTTAACAACTCGACATATTATGACAAGAGCAGGTCACCGGAAGGAAAGCATACGATGTGGAACTTTGTAAGGGCACCGGTCATGATTGGAGGCAAACCATGGACTGAGGACGACAAGGAGAAATTTGCTGCGATCAGTCTCGCAAGGTTGGCTGAATACGCTCCGAACATCTCCAAATCTGTACTGAAGATGGTTGTGATGAGCCCACAAGATATTGAGGCATTGAATCCCAATGTTATCAATGGTGATCCGGTTCTAGGAAAACCCAGCATTGATCAGATGTTATCGCTGAGGCCATTTCCAGGGTACAGTAAATACAGAACCGAGATTAATGGGCTCTACATGTGCAGTTCTGCCACGCATCCTGGGGGTGGCGTCTCAGGATTGCCGGGAAGAAATGCGGCCCTACAGGCGATTGAAGACCTGAAAATGAGGGCCTGAACAAGGAGGAGTGTGTCTGCATTGTTGAAAAATGGCCGTAATTTTGCCGTTAGCGCATGGGTTTGGAATTCAGACCCGAGCATCGATAATTACGCGTTCATCTTCAGGGCCGCAGAATTGGGATTCGATGGGGTGGAAATTCCCACGTTTGACGGCAATCTGGATACTGGCGTTATAAATAACGTCCTTGAATCTCAGTCTAAAAGGATATTTCCGATTGTTGTAGGCGGTGGTTCTCCTAATGCCGACCTAGCTTCAGAGAGTGAATCCATAAGGATCAATGGCATAAATTATCTGAAAAAATTAATTCAGATTAGTAATGAAATTGGTTCAGAACTTATTTGTGGGCCACTTTATACTTCTGTCGGCAAGACGATGTATCTCAAGGAGAAGGAGAGAGCCAGCGTCATTCGAAAAGTAGCTGCTTCCTTGAAGATCGTCTCGTCTTTTGCAGAAGAGCATGGAGTAAAGATTGCTCTTGAACCACTTTGCAGGTATGACACACATTTGATAAATACAACTGAGCAGGCAATGCGGCTTATAGAACTTATAGATTCAGAAAGCGTCGGCATCCTTCTGGACACATTTCATATGAACATTGAGGAGAGGTCAATTAGAGACGCTGTACGGCTAAGCAATAAACTCCTTTTTCACGTACAGGTGTGTGAAAACGACAGAGGTGCTCCAGGAACCGGTCAGATTGACTGGGAATTGTTCCGGGATTCCATCCTTGAAATTAACTATAATGGGTGGATAAGTTTAGAATCATTCACGCCATTGGAAGCAAATTTCTCGACTATGATGCATGCATGGAGGAAGCTTGAAAATACACAGGATGAACTTGCATTCAAAGGCCTTAAATTCTTGAAGAATCTGTTGAACCAATAGATTTTATTGGCCAATTAAAAATCCATGCTTTTTTAATCGATACATTCTTTTTCCGGATTTTTCTAAAAAAACGATTGTTTTGATAATTAATACATAAAAATAACGAATATTACAGTATCGTATAGAAAATAACACAATATAAGTATAAACTATACATTTTAACAAAACATTAATAACATTCTAATGGAATATATTTCCTAAATGACATCTGAAAAAGATAAACCTGAAAGAGGAGAGTCTCTATCCGAGAAGAATTCAAGGAGATATCTCATCTTTGTTGCTGTGGTTATATATCTTGGATGGGGGTTGATCAATACTGATGGAAACTTAATTCTCGTACTGTCACCTCAGATCAATTCCGCACTGGGTCTCAGTTTAACTCAATATGGGTATATTGTATCGGCAGGCTTCTTTGCAAGCTTCATTTTGAGCCTCTTCCTCGGCCCTCTGGCTGACAGAAAGGGAAGAAGATTCGTGCTACAGTTCACAATGCTTGGGACTGCAATATTTTCTGTATTCCAGTACTTCATCAACAGTTTTGCGAGCTGGTTCGGAATCAGGATAGGGGCTGGTGCATTCACGGGTGGAGAATGGGGAGCTGGTGCAACCGTTCTCACTGAAACAATAAGCAAGAGAATGAGGGGGTTGGTACTTTCTATAATGCAATCAGGATGGGTATTTGGATACGGTCTTGCAAGCCTGATAGCCCTCTTTGCTCTAACATTTTACGGCCAGGCGGAGGGATGGCGTGTTGCTTTCCTGTTTGCATTTCTTCCCGCGTTGATGGTAATAGTCTTCAGGGTCTATCTTAAGAATCCAGAAAGATTCGAGCACATGTCAAAAGTAATTGAGGCGAAGAAGAAGAACAAGAAGGAGGAGCTCAGCAATCTTCTGACACAGTATAACATCGATACGGAGAAGGTAGATAAACCCACTTACAAACAACTTTTTTCGAAAGACCTCCTGAGAATCACTATTGTTGTCGCCTTCTGGAATTTTATGACAACAGGAATCGCAATAACAAGCAATGCATTTCAACCTGCTTACTTTGAATATGTGAGGCATTTCCCCCCTTCCGAAATCATTACCATGTTTACCATAGTATCATTTGCCGGCATTATAGGATACATTGCAAATGGTCTCCTCAACGACAGGATTGGCGCGAAATATTCCATAGTAATATTTGCTGTCTTTGAAGCCTTTGGCATATACGCTCTTACGTTCTTCACCAGTAGCTTTGCATCGCTTGCTGCATTCTATGTATTATTCTTCTTTACTGAAAATGGCCAGTTCTCGGCACTCATAAGAATGAATACAGAATCCTTCCCTACCAGGGCAAGAGCCACTGGTGCCATTTGGGGCGGAGCTTTCTGGAGCCTTGGGCAGGCAGTATGGCCTCTCATGTTTGGGCAGATGCTTGCAACCATAACGTTCAACCAGGCTTGGCTCTGGCTTGAAGTGGTTCCAGAACTCATTGCTGTTGTTGTGTTAATCGTTATAATGAAGAATGTACCTCCCAAAAAAGAACTTGAGGAAATAAGTATATAACCTCAATATTTTTCCCTTATTTTGTGAATGCAAATGACTGACCCCGAACCTTCCATAATTCCAGAAATTGCTGAAAAAACACTTGTTCTAAGAATAAATAGGCCTGAAAAGAACAATATCATGAATTATGAGATTCGTGACGAACTGTGGAGACAATTAAGAAAATATGAAGACAGTCTAGACATAAAATGTGTTATAATAACCGCTGTTGGTAAGAATTTCAGTGTAGGGGCGGATATCAAGAATCTTCTGTCTTTGACAAAAGACAATGTAAAGGAGTACACAACTTTTGTCAGAGAATTCTTGAACTATATCTATGGATACCCGAAAATTACAATTGGTGCTGTAAATGGCCTCGCAGTTGGTGGAGGTCTTGAACTCCTTCTGACTCTGGATCTCGTAATTGCTGGTGAAACATCGAGATTTGGGCAAACGGAACTGAACGTCGGCATAATACCAGGTGGTGGTGGTACACAGAGATTGCAAAAGATAATTGGTGAAAGAAAAACCAAGGAAATGATTTATACTGGAAGGCTAATGAATGCCCAGGAAGCCCTTTCATTGGGTTTGCTTAATAATGTCGTGCCCGACGAAACTGTTTTGGATGAGGCAATTAAACTATCGGGAAAAATAAGTGAAAAGAGTTTGTCATCACTTTCTCTCGCAAAGAAAGCTATAAACTTCGATGACAATTTAAATGGTTTAGAAATGGAATCCAATTTATATTCCGAGATACTTTTAAGCAAGGATGCAAAAGAGGGTCTGAATGCGTTTCTTGAAAAACGCAAGCCGATGTACTCAAATTAGGACTGAAATTATCTCTTTTGAACTAGAATGGTGTGCTCCAGCACCATGACTTCTTCCCCATTCTGATTCGTGACTGATGAGCTTAGAACGACAATGCCATTTTTTTCCTTTTCTTTCATTTCCTTGACTGTCAGGGAACAAGATAAGGTATCTGCTATTTTCACACTTTTTATTGCCTTGAATGAGGCTCCAAGTAGTGCCACGAATCCTTTTTCAAAAGGGGATTCCGGCAAGAGATATACGAGGCCAGTTGCAATTGACGCTGTTAACAAGCCCGGAGCAATCCTTGAGCCGAATGGAGTTTTTTTGGAAAATTCCTCGTTAAGGAAGAGAGAGTTGTATGCCCCCGTCATTGTGGAGAATAGTACCACATCCGCTTCTGTTACGGTCCTTCCCCTTGTTTCCGCTTTGTAGTGCTTGTTGAAATCTTCAAAGTACATGGAGGATTAATTTTCCGGAGACTATAAATCTTCACGTGTGAATCAGCAACTTATGCTTACATTTCTCGTGGTTAAACTTGTATATTTCCGTATCTTCATGCGAGCTGATATTTCGTTTCATTCTCTACAGTACTTTAAATCGTAACTATGAGACACAGTACGATTTCAGTACAGCTTTATATTTGTTTGTCGAATATATTGCCAATTTATGAAATAAATGTGTAGCTTGTGATGCCATTTATGAAATTTATTCTATTTAACACATAATGTGTTTCGTCATTTAGTATCCAGAGATTCATAGCGTGTGGCAATATTTTTAAAGTCCAAGTAGTTTACATCTTGTATGAGGCCTAGACCTTTTGACTTTTATCAGCCCACATCTATTAAGGAAGCTTCTGAGATTCTTCATTCTCACGAGGATGCCAAGCCACTAGCTGGTGGACAGAGCTTGATTCCAATGATGAAATTAAGAATTTTTTCACCAAGCGAGATAATGTCTCTTGCGAAAATAAAGGAAATGAAGCCTTACATAAGTGAGACAGGGCAAATCTTGAAGATTGGTGCTATGGCAACTCATGACATGATACACAGATCTGATGTGCTAAGAAATGCAGTACCAGTTCTATCCGAGGCTGCAGGAGAAATCGCGGATCAACAGATCAGGAACCGGGGAACCATTGGTGGAAATATTGCACACGGCGATCCGTCAACAAATCTATCCGCAGCTCTATTGGCTCTCGATGCTGAAATTGAAGTTCAGGGGATTGAAGGAACACGTATAATCCCGATCGACGAATTCTTTTTGGATCTGTTCACAACCGCTCTAGACCACGGAGAAATCATAACTGAATTCAGAGTGAAGGCTTCCCCACATACAAAGCAGAAATTCATGAAAGTGGCAAAATCAGACACTGCTTTTCCGATGGCGTTTGTCGCGTTAAATGTCGGTCTGTCCGAAGGCTTTGTTGAAAATGCCAGAATAGCTCTTGGTGTGGCTGGCCCAACTCCATTGCGGGCACTTGAGGCGGAGAAATTCCTCCTGAAGAAGCGTCTCGACAGTGAAGTGATAACCAAAGCTGCACAGATTGCAACAAAGGATCTGGAACCGCCTTCTGATGTTCATGCGTCA
>JAJZOM010000219.1 GCA_021811505.1 Thermoplasmata archaeon
GATGCAGAACGACACATGAGAGATGCCAAGATCACCCAGATATACGAGGGTACGAATCAAATACAGCGCGTCATAATCTCAAAGGAGCTTTTACGATAAACTGTGAGATATTGATAGGCTGCTCCGGACGGTATTATACTGCGGCTACATAAGAACGACTATAACGGACGTGGAGTATCCCGTGCATGCAGGAGTCAATGCCATATCACTGGGCAGACGGCAAAATTATTGAGGGGGAAAGACCAGGAAGAAGAGTGATATCCTAAATGCTCTTGAATCAGTTGCATGTACCTTCTATGGAATTCAGGATTGACCGGCGTCATGGGAATTATAATTGATGAAAGGCAGGAGTCTCTATATTAAGTTATTATATGTTTCTCAAATATATGTGCGTCAGAGAGTGTGTCAGGATTGAGTAAAATTGTTGAAGGATCTGGATTAAAATTCCGGTATAAGGAAACAGACTTCGAGGGAATAATGGTAAGTCTGAGTGGAAACACTTACAACATAAAACTCAAAAATGGCTACAATTTCTCCATACCCGCAGAATCTCTGGAGATTGTGGAAATTTTTCCCCCAAGAGCAGCTGAGGTATCAGAGGTAGACACTCCAGTACCCGCCGGGAAACATAAAGTATCCATAATCGGAACCGGGGGGACTATTGCCAGCAGAGTTGATTATATTACGGGTGCAGTGAAGCCGGTATTGAACCCGGGTTTCCTGAGAGACAATGTTTCCAGTATTTCAGAGTTTGACATGGACCTGAATCTTATGGAACCCATGCTCAGCGAGAATCTGACTCCGGACGATTGGATTCGCATAGCGAGATTGGCCAAAACCGGTCTCGACAAGAATCGCGGCACCATCATACTTCACGGAACGGATACAATGAGCTATACTGCAAGTGCACTCTCATTCATGTTCCCATCCCTCAGCGGCCCTATAATATTTGCAGGTTCACAGAGGAGTTCTGACAGACCAAGCAGTGACGCTTTTCTAAACCTTGAAGGTGCGCTCGAGTTCAGTAAGACCAATCTTGGAGAGGTTACTCTGGCTATGCACGCCGGGTTATCGGACGACAGGGTCGCCCTGCACAGGGCGGTACGGTCCAGGAAGATGCACACAACAAGGCGTGACGCTTTCCGGACTATCGGGAGCGAGCCACTGGGTTACTATTTCCAAAAGAAGGCGCAACTCAAGGGGGACTATCGGGGGCGTGCCAAAGAGACGGTACTAATGGATCGCCTGGATTCAAGAGTTTCCATTGTATTTTTCCATCCCGCACTTGTTGCGTCTGACTTCGAAGCTATGGTACAGGGCAAGAAGGCAGTGGTCATAATGGGCACTGGCATGGGGCACACCGCATCCCGGTTATATGAATCAATCAAAGACACAATATCAAGTGGAACAAAGGTAATGATGACTTCTCAATGCATCTCGGGCAGTGTTAACTTGAAGGTTTATTCAACGGGGAGGGAACTCCTGTCGCTGGGCGTTATTCCTCTTGGCAACATGCTCCCGGAAGTCGCAATGGTGAAATCCATGTTCGTGCTTGCGAATTATCCCCACGAGGATTTTGAAAAGTACATTACCGAAAACATGAGGGGAGAAATAGTCAAAAATGAGCCGGTTTTCCAGGAGGTATCGTGATGTCATCCAAGGTAATGATAGGTCTTGAAATTCATATCCAGTTGAAGGGTGTAAAGCTGTTCTGTTCATGTTCAACTGAATCTAGAAATATCACTGATAGGAGTTTCACAAGATATTTGTATGTCAGGTCTGGTGAAACAGGTCACATTGATCCTGCCGCCCTTTACGAAAGGGAGAGAGATAGAACTTTTACCTACTTGCTGACTGACAACACCTGTCTTCTGGATGTTGACGAGGAACCACCTCACGAGATCAACAGGGAGGCCTTGCTAAGAGCCATTGCCACATCATTGGCGCTTAACTGCAAAGTCGTTGACCGCGTCTCATATATGCGTAAAATTGTCATAGATGGCTCAAACACCTCCGGATTCCAAAGAACTGCATTGATAGGGTTCAACGGCTGGGTTGAGACATCACGGGGTAAAGTCCATATTTCATCCCTGTGTCTGGAAGAGGACTCTGCACGTAAGATCAATGATGAAGGCGAAAATGTCACATATTCGCTTGACAGACTCGGAGTGCCTCTTCTGGAAATCGCCACCGAGCCAGATATAGTCGATGGAGATCACGCAGTTGAAACTGCTGAACTCATCGGAAAAAAACTTATCATGGCAGGATGGGCTCGCAGGGGTCCAGAGGCAATAAGGCAGGATGTCAATTTTTCTATGGGATTCGGTAGAGTGGAAATTAAAGGCGTTCCGAAATTATCGACAATAAGGAATTCACTGAAATATGAAGTTCAGAGACAGAAAAGTCTTGAGATACTTTCTGAAAAAATATCAGGCCAGTCTCTCGATCATTTAAAATTCAGAGAGGTAACCGGTATTTTTGAAAAGACTGACTCCAAAGTTATAAAGAGGAATCTGGACAACGGATACCGTATTTACGGGACGATACTGCCAGCGCTTAAAGGTTTCCTGAAAAATGGAGATTTCAGGCTTGGAAAGGAACTGGCCGATGTGGCTAAACTCTATGGTTCCGGAGGAATAATGCATTCCGATGAACTCCCCGGTTACGGTGTGGAAGCAGAGTTAAAACCGTTAGTGGAAAAACTCAAACCAGGAGAATCTGACGGTTATGCCATATTAATCAGTGACCCGAAAAAGATTACTTTAATTGAGAAAGAGATGAAGATCAGGCTGAGGAAGATCGCTTCTCTTGATCTTTCCGAGACCAGAGTAATATCCGACGACGAAACGACACATTATCTTCGCCCTCTCCCCGGCGGGGAGAGGATGTACCCCGAGACAGATGTACCTATTATGCCGGTTTCACGTGAAATGCTTGAAGAAGCAGGAAAAATAATTCCCAAGACAGAAGATCAGATGATCGGCGACATAGTATCCAGGTTCGGCATTTCAAGACAGGATGCATTTGTGATAATGTCTGGCGGTCACCTGAATGAACTAGCTGAGGCATTTGAAATTTTAGGAAACAGCAGTCTGGCATCCAGACTCATAATCCAGATCATACCTGATATTCAGAAAAAAATCAAGGGAGAGATCGACTTCAGCGATATTGTGCCAATCCTGAAATTATCCCGCGAAAGAAACTGGGACAGGCAGATACTTGAAAAAGCTCTGGAAATGAGATTTTCAGCAAACATTTCACTTGAGGTGCTTGGAGAGAGTGACGAACTGAAACCTCTTGACGCTGAGGAGTTGAAGATTATGATTCTGGATATTATGAAACACGAGGATGTTTCCCCAAAAAATATAATCCCAAGATTGAGGGGCCGGACGTCACGCTTATTTGATCCTTCAAGAGCTCTGGAGATTTTGACCAGCCTGAAAAAAAGTAATCATATTTAAAATCAATGTATCTGAAAATAGTGTGTTTTTTGGGCTTTTTGACTATATCTAAACAATTATTAAATATCGTTGTAAGATACTGAAGCCATGTTGGACGGTTACATTCCGTTGCTAATCACCCTTGTGCTGATAATACTGGGTATGATTGCGACATTTTCCGTCTTGCCTTCAATCGGGGAGAGCCGCTACCGAAAGGACAGGAAGATAAGTTTCCGACCTCGTGACGTAATAGCTAATCTGCATCTGGAGAGGTCTCCTCCTGCCCAAAACGGGGCCTATCTGGAACCGTACGAATCGGGTGAAGTCGCAAAAGGTGAAATCGGGAAGTTTGTGACAGTTCAGTATTATGTTGTTATTCTTCTGTTCATATTATTTGACGTTGACATGGTCCTGCTGTTCCCGTGGGCAATGGATTTCGCAAAACTTGGCGTCATTCCTTTCATAGAGACCCTTGTTTTTCTTGCTATGCCACTATTTGTGGTATATTATGCATTTAAAGAAGGCTATATGAGGTGGCAGAGATGAAAACAGGTGATGGTGGGGTTCTGACAACAACCCTTGAAAAAGCTATGGAGTGGGGGAGAAGTAACTCCCTGTGGCCATTGACTTTTGGCCTGGCCTGCTGTGCCATAGAAATGATGGCAATCCAGGCATCAGATCTTGATATCTCAAGATTCGGAAGCGAAATTTTCAGAAACTCCCCCAGGCAGTCCGATCTCATGATTGTTGCCGGAACTGTGACAAAGAAGATGGCACCAAGAGTGAGGAGACTGTATGACGAGATGCCTTACCCAAAGTACGTCATAGCAATGGGTGTCTGCGTGATTCAAGGTGGTCCATACAATCAAGGATACTCAGTTGTGCTAGGAGTGGACAAGGTTGTTCCGGTGGATGTGTACGTACCCGGATGCCCACCCACTCCAGAAGCTCTTACGTACGGAATAATGCTGCTTCAGAAGAAAATACGCAATGAAACGGAGAGGTGATTCTTTTGGTGGAAATACTGGAAGAGAGCAAAGGAAAAGACGGCAGAAGAATTTTGAAAGTCGCCAAGGAGAATCTTATTGCACTTATGGCAAACCTCAAGGATCAGGGTTTCGATCACCTCTCTCTTATTACTGGTGTTGACAGGAAAGATAGGCTGGAAGTGGTTTATCATGTTCACAGCATGAAGAAAAATGAGTATATTGTGGTCAAAACTGAAACGTTCGACGAGAGGGTACCCAGCCTGACCTCTCTTTACAGCAGTGCAAACTGGGATGAACGGGAACAATATGATCTCATGGGAATAATATTCGAAGGCCACCCGAATTTAAAGAGAATGTTTCTTCCCGAGAACTGGGCAGGACATCCTCTCAGAAAGAACTACGATCTGCAAAAAGTGCAGTATATCAACATGGACGAGAACGGCGAAGACTATGCGACATTTGATTCTGGAGATGGCTGGTAATGACGGAGATCACTAAGTCCAAAGATTTTGGAAATGGCTGGGTGGAATTGAATATCGGGCCGCAGCACCCTTCCACACACGGCGTTCTCAGATTAAAAGTGAAACTTGACGGTGAAATCATCAGGGAAGTGGAGCCGGTTATCGGTTACCTGCACAGAAACGCAGAGAAAATCTGTGAACTTGATTACTACTGTGACTCGTTGATATACTTCGACAGAATGGATTATGTCGGTGCCATGAACATGGAGGTCGGCTACCTTGAAGCTGCCGAAAAGCTTCTCGGAATTCCTCCACCAGAGAGAGTCCAGTGGATAAGAGTGATCATGGCGGAACTGAGCAGGATAGCCGCCCATCTAGTATGGGCCGGAGCATTCGGTCTGGATCTGGGCATGCTAACACCATTCTTTTATTGTTTCATAGAGAGGGAAAAGATTCTGAGGATTTTCACTGAAACCTGCGGATCAAGGCAGGAGACCAATTATATGAGCATAGGCGGGGTTTACCAGGATTTCAATGACAAAATCGTTTATGACATTGAAGAATTCATTGAACAGTTTCCCAAGAAGCTCGGGGTAATTTTCGACGCATACGTAAAAAATGACATTTTTATCTCCAGAAATAAAGGTATAGGAATACTTGAACCGGAAGTAGCAATCGATTATGGGGTAACCGGCCCAATGCTCAGGGCTTCGGGGATAGATTACGATGTAAGGAAAGCCGAGCCTTACCTTGTTTACGATAAAGTTAATTTTGATATTCCAGTTTCATACAAAAAAGACAACCTGGCCAGGTTCCTGGTAAGATTTGAAGAGATGCGCCAGTCTATAAAGATAATCCAACAGGCCATAAAGAAGATTCCTGACGGTCCGTACTTCAACCCCAAGGCGAAAAAATCTCTCATGATCAGGCTCAGGGGAGAAGGTGAGACGTACGCGAGGACAGAAGCTCCCAAGGGAGAATTCGGAGTCTATCTCATAGGAGACGGAGGAGTTAAGCCTTACAGAGTCAGAGTCAGAAGCCCATCGTTCAAGAATCTGAGCATTCTGCCAGTTCTTGCGAAAGACGTCATGATTGCTGATCTGGTGGCTATCTCCGGAACTATTGATCTGGTATTCGGGGAGGTTGACAGATGAGTATTCTGTTGCGCCTCCAGTCATTGTTCTCCATCTTCGGGCACTACCTGTCATTTATCCTTGCATACCTGTTTGAGACTATTTTCATGATAGCATTTGTAATGGTTTCACTCATCGCGGTGATATATCTCTTCAGGAAGTACATGGCGAGGGTGCAACTGAGGATAGGCCCGAACAGGGTTGGAAAATTCGGTCTTCTTCAGCTTATTGCGGATTCACTTAAACTTGTTGGAAAGGAAAGCGTTCTTCCGAGGGGAAGAGACGATATGCCGTTCCGTATGGCGCCGATAATTATTTTCCTCGGGCTGATAATGTCTTTCGCCATCATTCCCTATGGATCATTATACTGGGTCGGTTCTCTTACCATAGCTGATTCCGATGTCAGCGTCCTCCTTCTTTTTGCAGCACTTGCAATAATGCCGATTGGGGAACTCCTGGCTGGAATAAGCTCAAAAAACAAGTATGCTGTCGTTGGTGCCTTGAGAGGCGTGGCAAAAGACATCTCCTTTGAAATACCCATGATGATCTCCGTACTTGCGCTGGTGATGATGGCTTCAGCAAGAACCTCCACTCCCTTGAATCTTACTTCACTGGTGTCTGTACAGTTTATTCCGTACGGTATCCCCCAGATAATCGGGCTTGGAGTGTTCTTCATAGCCATGGTTGCGAGAGCTTCGTACTCTCCTTTCGATATGGGGGAGAGCGACAGTGAACTTGTCGCAGGTCACAGCACCGAATATTCCGGAATGAGGTTCGGTATGTTCTATATGGGGATGTTCGGCAGTATTTTTCTTGGTTCCATGATTGTTTCCATATTATATCTGGGAGCTTACAATGGACCATTTTCAGGAGATCTTGGTTTCATTTATCTTCTCATCAAGTCAGGGATACTGGTTATCCTGGCATTCACAATCTGGCTTTCAGTACCAAGGATAAGGATCGATAAGTTCGTCAATCTGGGGTGGAAATATCTGCTTCCAGCATCAGTCATCAATCTTGTTATAGCAGGAATACTAACACTGGGGTTGGGTCTATGATTGAAGTCAAGGAGCCTAAGAAAGAAATTCCGTTAATAGGAACAATCAAGGTTATTTTCTCAATAGGAAAGCACATCTTCCAGAAGCCTGTCACTGTCCAGTATCCGGAAGAAAGGCCGGCACTCCCGGATAGATTCCGATTCAGGATCTTCCTGAGCCTTGACGATTGTGTCGGCTGCACGCTGTGCGAACAGGTGTGTCCTAACAAGTCAATAGCAATGCAGAAAGTTGAACGGGATAACCCAAGGAATAAGAGGAAGATATACCCGGACGTAAATTTTGGAACCTGCACAGTATGCAGGAATTGCGAGGAGATCTGCCCGACGGATGCAATCTATCTTACCCATGTATTCGAAACTTCCAGAACAAGGAACAGCTTTACTTATTCTCCGGAAGAGCTCTCCATGCCAGAGGAAGAGGTAATCAAATGATATTCACCGCAATCTTTGTAGTTTTCGCGGCAATACTTATCCCGTTGGCTTTGAAAACGGTATTGGAAAAGAATCTCACGCATTCCGCGGTCTTCCTCATGATTTTTCTGTTTGCACTGTCAGGACTTTTTATCTTTCTTGGCGCTTCACTTGTGGGTGCTATCGAGTTACTCGTCTTTATAGGGGCCGTTGTGACATTGCTCGTATTCACACTTATGCTTACTGGAGGCAGAGAACTTGAATAAGAAACTGGCCTCAATTTCTGCAACTCTGTTCTTTATAGTATTCGCCATAGA